>NZ_JCAQIA010000096.1:0-656 GCF_059621085.1 Halochromatium sp. NSM3
AATAAACCAGGTAATCCCCCGGCTCTGCCGGGGTGACAGTAGCAGTTTGACATTTACGGAAGTCCATCAGGGACACTCCGATCGTGAGCCGCCAAGCACACGATGTTGGAGAGTCCCGATGGACAAGATTGAGAGCCTAAGTCACTCCAAGTGGGAGTGCAAATATCACGTTGTTTTCATTCTAAAATACCGCCGTCGCACACTGTACGGTCAGCTGAGGCAGCCTCTGGGAGAGGTGTTTCACGAACTGGCCCGACACAAAGATAGCCGCATCGAGGACGGTCACCTGATGGCTGACCACGTTCACATGCTGATCTCGATCCCACCAAAGCATGCCGTCTCCCAGGTGGTGGGCTACATCAAGGGGAAGAGCGCCATCCACGTGGCACGGGTCTATGGGGAGCGCAAACGTAACTTCGGTGGGCAGCACTTTTGGGCGCGTGGCTATTTTGTCTCCACGGTTGGACGAGACGAAGCGGTCATCCGCGCGTACATTCGCCACCAAGAGAAAGAGGATCAACGCCTCGACCAGCTCCAGTTTTAGAGCTGACCGGCCGCCTTTAGGCGGTACCCAATCCGTGGGGCCGCGTTAGCGTCCCCTTGCCGCTTTGAGCGGCTCACGCATTCAAAGCCCCCGGCTTTGCCGGGGGATGGTT
>NZ_JCAQIA010000028.1:0-46678 GCF_059621085.1 Halochromatium sp. NSM3
TCAACGGAGAGCGAATGACCGAATGAACACCTTTGCGTATGAAATTCGGAGCAGTTCAGCGTCAACAATAACGTCTACATGGTGCGGATCACGCCTGCAGTCGGCGCGCCCTATTATCTGGTCGATAGTGACGGCTCCGGCGATATGGAATGGAACCGTGGGCGACCGGGCTTGGATATGCAGGTGCCACAATGGGCACTCATCTCCTGGTAGCGTGATGACGAACCGGTGGCCCGCAAATAACGTTTTTCCGAACAGGGTCGCCCGCGCACGGCAATGACATGAGGATTCGAGTGATGCACGTCTCGACGCGAAACTGGCATGGTTTCCTGCTTGCCGCACTGCTGCTGATCCCGTTCGGGGTCGCCGCCGATCTGTTGGACGAGGTGCGCGAGCGCGGCGTCTTGCGCTGCGGTGTCAATGGCGAGAGCCCGGGGTTTTCCTCGCGCGACCAGGATGGCGATTGGAGCGGGATCGACGTCGACCTCTGCCGCGCGGTTGCCGCTGCGGCCCTCGGCTCGGCAGACAAGGTGGAGCTGACCCCGTTGACCACGGTCGAGCGTTTCAGTGCGCTGCGCGAGGGCAAGGTCGATCTGCTGGCACGCAACACCACCTGGACCCAGGCACGTGATCTCGCCCAGGGCGTGACCTTTGCCGCGACGCTCTTCTATGACGGCCAAGGCTTCATGGTGCCGCGCGCGAGCGATACCCTGAGCACGCTGGAGCTTGGCGGCGCGCGCATCTGCGCGATTGCCGACACCACGAACATCGAGAGCGCCAAGCGCTACTTTAAGCGCCATCGCATGCCGATGGAACTCAAGCCGTACCCAGACCTCAAGGCCGCCGTCGCGGCCTATCTCGACGGTGAATGCACCACCCTGACCACGGACCGCACCCAGCTCTCGGTGCTGCGCGCTGGGCTCGAGCAACCGGAGGCGCAGCGCATCCTGCCCGAGGTGATCTCGCGTGAGCCGCTGGCGCCAGCGGTCGCAAAGTCAGAAACCCGGCTCCTGGATCTTGTGCGCTGGACCCTCTTCACCCTGATCAATGCCGAAGCGATGGGCATCAGTTCCGATAATGTCGACACCGCCAAGGCCCGGGCGCGGAGCGATGCGCTGCGCACCCTGCTCGATCTCGACGGCGAGAGCGCCGAGACGCTCGGCATCGAGCCCGGCTGGGGCTATCGCGTCATCAAATCAGTCGGCAACTACGGCGAGGTCTTCGAGCGCAACCTGGGCAAGGGCTCGGGGCTCGACATCAAGCGCGGCATGAACGCGCTCTGGACCGATGGCGGCCTGCTCTACGCGCCGCCGCCGCGCTGAGGCAACCCGACATGAGCTTGATCGTCCCTTTCGCCGGACTGCGTCCGGGCGCCGAGCGCGCCGCTGAGGTCGTCGCCCCACCCTACGACGTGATGAGCACCGCCGAGGCACGCGCGATGGTGCAAGGCCGACCGGCGAGCTTCCTGCATATCTCCCGCGCCGAGGTCGATCTGCCCGAGGGCACCGATCCCTATGCCGAGGCCGTCTACGCCAAGGCGCGCGAGAACCTAGAGCGACTGCGCGCCGAGGGCATCCTGCGGCAGGACCCGAGCCCGCGCTACTATGTCTATCGCCTGAGTCTGAGTCTGGGCGAGCATCGGCAGACCGGGCTGGTCGCGGCGGCATCGGTCGATGCCTATCGCGAGGGCCGCATCCGCCGCCATGAGCTGACGCGCCCGGCGAAGGAACAGGACCGCGTGCGGCAGATCAGCGCGCTCGCGGCACAGACCGGGCCGGTGTTTCTGGTCTACCGCGCCATGCGCGACATCGACAGCCGGCTTGAGTCGATCTGCCAAACCCCGGCCGAGATCGATCTCCACGCACCGGACGGGGTGCGACATCAGCTCTGGTCGATCGATAACGAGGCCGAGATCAGGGCCTTTAGTCAGGGGTTCGAGCAGCTCGAGCGTCTCTACATCGCCGATGGTCATCATCGCGCGGCGGCGGCAGCGCGCGTGGCCGAGGCACAGCGCGAGAGCGCGCCAAAGGCCAGCGCCAATCCGCGCCCGAGCGATCACTTCCTGGCCGTCATCTTCCCGCATGATCAGCTACGCATCCTGCCCTACAACCGGGTGGTGCGTGATCTCGGTGGTCTCGAGGCCGAGACATTCCTGGCGCGGATCGCGGAGGCCTATGCGGTCAGCCCGAGCGCGCAGCCAGTGGCGCCGACCGCGCGCGGCGAGGTCGGACTCTATCTGAGTGGACGCTGGTATCGGCTGAGCCTGTCGCCGGATCGGATTCCAGCCAGCGACCCGATCGGCCGGCTCGATGTCAGCCTGCTGCACGATCAGCTGATCGCACCCATCCTGGGTATCCATGATCCACGCCGCGATGAGCGTATCGACTTCGTCGGCGGTAGCCGCGGGCTCGACGGACTCAGCGCGCGCGTTGATAGCGACGAGATGGCTGCAGCCTTCTCACTGCCGGCGACGCGGATGGATGATCTGCTGGCGGTCGCCGATGCCGACGCGCTGATGCCACCGAAGTCCACCTGGTTCGAGCCCAAGCTCGCCGACGGCCTGGTTAGCCACCTGCTCGACTGAGCCGCGCCTGCGCTGAGCGAGCGGCTCGGGCGCGGCCAGGAGATCACGACATGGTCACGCACCGTACCACCCTGCCCGACGCCGGAGTCGACGACACCGAGGCTGCTGCCTTCTGGCTCGAGCAGGTGCCCGAGCATTATGGCGAAGACGGCCGGGCCCGCATCGCCGATGCCATCGCGCTGATGCAACGCTGCGTTGGTGATGAGTTGCTCGAGACTGGCGAGAGCGCCGCGCGCCATCGGCTCGGCACGGCCGACATCCTGATGGGGCTGCGGCTGGACACCGAAACCCTCTGCGCCGCCCTGCTGCGCGGCTGCCTCGGCCGCGCCGAGATCGACGCGGCAACGCTCGACGCCCGGTGCGGTGCCGGTGTGTCGCGCATGGTTCAGGACCTCGGCCGCATCGCCCAACTTGCCGAGCTGGAGCCTAAGGCAAGCAGCGGCGCTCGCGAGAAACCGCGCGAGCACGCGCGCCACGAGGAGAACCTGCGCCGCATGCTGCTTGCCATCGCCGAGGACGTGCGCGCCATCCTCGTGGTGCTCGCCGAGCGCGTTAATCTGATGCGCGCCGCCAAGCAGCTACCGGCCGAGCGACGACGCGCGCTAGCCCGGGACACGACAAGGCTGTATGCGCCGCTCGCCAACCGGCTCGGGATCTGGCAGCTGAAATGGGAACTCGAAGACCTCTCGCTGCGCTATCTGGAGCCCAACGAATATCAGCGCATCGCGCGCCTGCTGCGCGAGCGCCGCGATGAACGCCAGCGTTATATCGCCGAGGCGATCGAGCGCCTGCAGCAGGAGTTCGCTCGCATCAGCCTACACGCCAGTATCAATGGGCGCCCGAAACACATCTACAGCATCTGGCGCAAGATGCAGCGCAAGCGCGTGGATATCGATGGCATCTTCGATCTGCGCGCGGTGCGCATCATGGTCGATAACGAGGATGACTGCTACACCGCGCTGAGCGTGGTACATAGCCTCTGGCCGTACATCCCAGACGAGTTCGACGACTACATCTCCAAGCCCAAGGGCAACCTCTATCGCTCGCTGCACACCGCAGTCACCGGCCCGGACGGCAAGGTGCTCGAGGTGCAGATCCGCACCCCGGAGATGCATCAGCATGCCGAGTACGGCGTCGCCGCGCATTGGGCCTACAAGGAGGCGGCCGGGCACGATGCGGCCTTTCAGCGCCGCATCGTGCTGATGCGCAACTGGCTCGAGCGGACCTTGGAGGCCGAGCCGACCGCTGATGCAAATGCTGGCACTGGAGCGAGCAGTGGTGCGGGTGCAGGTACTAGCGGCGCGCGCAGTAGCGCTGGCGCGAGTGCGCACGCGGGTGCGAGGACTCGCTCCGGCTCTAGCATGGGCTCGACGAGCGCGGCAAGCGCCGATCCCGGTGCCGGCGGCGATCCATCGCCGGTGGGTGAAAGCGGCGCGGCGCAGCAGGAAGCCGCCACAAGCATCTATGTGCTGACCCCACAGGCGAAGGTGGTGGAGCTGCCACCCGGCGCGACACCGCTCGATTTCGCCTATGCGATCCACTCCGAGGTCGGTCATCACTGCCGGGGTGCCCGTGTCGATGGGCGCATCGTGCCGCTGACCTACAAGCTCGCCAGCGGCGAGACGGTCGAGATCATCACCCAGAAGAACGCCGCTCCGAGTCGCGACTGGCTCAGCGTCCACCACGGCTATCTAACCACCTCGCGGGCGCGCAATCGGGTCCGACAATGGTTCAAGCAGCAGGACTACGACCGCCATCTCAGCGAGGGCCGCAGCCTGCTCGACAAAGAGCTGACGCGCCTCGGCATCGAGACCAAGCCGCCGCTTGAGCAGCTCGCGGAGCGCTTCAACCTGCAGCGTGGCGATGACGTCTTGGCCGCGATCGGCCGTGGCGACCTCGCGGTCGGTACCGCCGCGCGTCAGGTGGGTGAGCCGCGTCACGAGCGCCGTGATGCGAACGTCGAGTCCGAACAACCGGCACAGCTCATCCAGGGCCGCCGCAATCGCCAACACCAGGACCGCCCGGAGGTGATGGTGGCCGGGGTACCGGATCTAATGACGCAGATCGCAAGCTGCTGTCATCCAGTGCCCGATGACCCGATCATCGGCTTTATCACCCGCAGTCGCGGGGTTGCGGTGCATCGAGCGAACTGCACCAACATCACCAGCCTAGGCGACGAGGAGCAGGAGCGCCTGATTGAGGTGGAATGGACCGAGCAGCCGGACCATGTCGCCTATCCGGTCGACATCGTCATCACTGCGGCTGATCGCAGGGGACTGCTGCGCGATGTCTCCTCGGTGCTCGCCGATGAGGAAACCAATGTCATCGCCACCGAGACCCAGACCGATGCGGCCCATGACCGCGCCAGCATGCGCTTCAGGGTCGAGGTCAGCGACGTCGATCAGCTCGAGCAGGTCTGCAGCAAGCTACGCCAGCTCAGCGATGTGATCGAGGTGCGGCGCACCGGCCGCTGAGCTAGCAATTCCAAATTTAAACCTCTATGTTATCAGGGGCTTTTGAGACACAAGTTGCCGTTCCGATTGTTACCCCATGGGAGCCAGCCCCGCACCGCAGCGCGAATTGCGCTCCCTGGGCGAGAGACGTCGGCACCCACTGAACCCAGTCCGGATCCTTGACGGCCTTGAGCGGTCGTCCAGCACTCCCGCAACTCATCAGGGGGGCTCGGCGCTGATCTATCAGATCAGGGACGTAATCGAGCCGCGCCGGACCCAGGCGGTGGATGAGGAGAGGGGTATCCGACATCGATGCGAGGTGGCGCGGTTTTTGATTATGTCAAGTCTAGAAAATAAAAACGAAGGACTGGATTGGTGGCCTGCCATACAATGGAAGCTGCGCAACATTCGGCAAATGAGCACGCGAGCGCACAATGCAGCCCTGAGGCGCTTGCGTCATGTGCTCGAGCTATGAGGATGCGTGACCATGCGAGGTACAAAGTGAGCCCCAAGCACCTGCCAGCTGTGATCATCGGGTCTCTACTCTTGGCGATCCCCCTTGCCGCTTTGGCTGAGGAGGAGGTCATCACCGATGGGCTCGACGTGGATGTCCGCCAGTCGATTGATGAGTGTCCACAAGGCCAAACGTACCCGGGCATCGATAATGTTCAGGATCTGGGTGATGGGAGCACGAACGAGGGCGGACTACCGGACGTTGTGGTCGATCCGCGCGACGCAGCCCTTGAAGACGAAAAGAACCTGGGTCCCAACGCTCCGGGCTACATCCCTTGAGGGGTCAAATGCGACGATCCCCGACCGTGCCATCTGGACTGGCGGGTTGTGCTCAGGGGTTGGCGGCCGTGAACTCCTCGCGCAATACGCGGCGCAGCGTGCTCTCAAAGTCGGCGCTGCGACGCTGTACGACCGTCGGCAGCAGTGGCATCCCTCGCTTCTGGGTAATGATCCATGAGTGCACCGAACCGAGATGAAAATCGAGCAGTCGGCCGAGCCGATCGGACTCGCGTTGGGCCAGGTTGAGCCGTTTACTCGCCGCATCAGTGAGCGGCTGTCTGCCGAGATAATCCAGCGCCATGCGGAGGGTCGAGAGCGGATTGCGGATCTGGTGCACCATCATTGCCGCGAACTCACCCATCTCGGCCAAGCGGGCGATGGCCGCCTCGGCGGTCTTGCGCTGGCTGACGTCGCGCAGCAGGGCGATGTAGCTCGGCGCCTGCGCCTCGCCGTGGGCACAGAGGCTGACCTCGCTGGGGAAGACCGAGCCGTCGCGACGCCGATGCCGACTCTCGAGCAATCGGGGCTGGTCGATCTCCAGCTCGGCGAGGAGCTGCGCGAAGGTCTCTGGTGTCAGGCCGGCATCGATCTCGAGCACCGAGCGGCCGACCAACTCCTCCGCGCGCTGGTAGCCGAGCATCTCGGCAGCCCGGCTGTTGGTGTCGAGGATGCGACCATCACTGGCGACCAGGAAGAAGCCGTCGCCGGCGTTCTCGACGAAGGCGCGGAAGCGGGCTTCGCTGCGGCGTAATGCCACTTCGGCGGCCTTGCGCGCGGAGACGTCGCGCACCATGGCGATGATGCAGTCGCGCCCGTCGACCTGGACCACCGAGGCGGAGATCTCAGACGGCAGCTGAAGGCCGTCCTTGCGCATGCAGCTGAGCTCGTCGGTCCAGCCCTGGCCGCGGGCCTTGACCTCTTGGGCGAACTGGCGCAGGCGCTCCATCTCGTGGGGATGCACGCTGGAGATGCGCACCTCGTGGGTCAGCTCGGCCGGGTCATAGCCGAGCATGTGCGAGGCCTGGGTATTGGCCTCGAGGATGCGATCCTGCTCGGGATCGATCAGCAGGATCGCATCGTTGGCGTGGTCGAAGATCTTGCGCAGTGGGTGCGCCGGCTCCTGGTGTGTCCGCCCTTCTGTCTGCTCAGCTGCCTGCTCCCGGCCGGGCAGCGCACTCGGGTCGCCTGCTTCAGACATCCTGCCATCCTCCGCGAAAGATCAACCGCGCCGATCGGGTCTTGTTCGCTATCAGCGATCAGTATCAGCGTCTCAGCAACCCGATCGGAGTATCCCCCATGGTGATCAGCCTCATAACTCAAGCTCGCAGCCTACTCGATGCCACGCGCCGCGTCGATTTCATCGCGCCGCTGCTGTTGCGGCTCTATCTAGCGCCGATCTTTTGGATGGCGGGAACCAAGAAGTTCGCCAGCTTCGACAGCACCGTGGCCTGGTTTGGCAATCCGGATTGGGGCTTGGGCCTACCTTTCCCCACGGTGATGGCGTTCCTGGCCGCTTCAACCGAGACGGTTGGCGCGGTCTTATTGGTGTTTGGCCTTGGCGTGCGGCTGATCTCCGTGCCATTGATCGTGACCATGATTGTGGCCATGGTCACGGTGCACTGGCAGCACGGCTGGCTGGCGATCGCCGAGGGCAGCGGCTCGCTGTTCGCGACGGAGCGCACCATCGGCGCGATCGAACGCCTGGACCGTGCCAAGGAGATCCTACGCGAGCATGGCAACTATGAGTGGCTGACCGAGAACGGCAGTCTGGTGATCCTAAACAATGGTATCGAGTTCGCCGCCACCTACCTGATCATGCTGGTGGCGCTGTTCTTCATCGGCGCCGGGCGCACGCTGTCGGTCGATGATTGGATCGGGCGTTGGCTGGATCGTCGCAGCGCCCGGTCCGGTCAGACGGCGGCCAGGTTCGCAACCGCGCGCGCCTGATCCCATCCGACCCCAGCATCCGACCCCGGCCAGCCAAGGAGCCATCGCATGACTCAACGCCTACCCTCAGCACTCCTCCCGGCCGTCTTTGCCGTTGCCGGTTTGGTCGCCCTCAGTGCCAGCCTGCTGCTGGACGCGGCACCGACGGCACAACAGCTCAACGGCTTTGCGGTGCACAATAGCCTGGTTCCGGTCGCCGAGATCCATGCCGGCGGCCCGGATCGGGATGGCATCCCGGCGATCGATCAGCCGCGCTTCGTCGAGGCCGATGCCGTGGCGTTTCTCGCGCGTGACGACGAGATCCTGGGCCTGATCCATCAAGGCGAGGCCCGCGCCTATCCGATCAAGATCATGGATTGGCATGAGATCGTCAATGACCGCATCGATGGCGAGCCGATTGCCATCACCTACTGCCCCTTGTGCGGCTCGGGGATCGCGTTCCGCGCCGAGCAGGCGGGACGGGCGCTCAGCTTCGGCGTCTCTGGGCTGCTCTACAACAGCGACCTGCTGCTCTACGATCGCCAGACCGAGAGCCTCTGGAGTCAAAAAGAGTGTCGCCGTGCTCGGGGTTGAGGTTAATGGACAGTTCAAGGCGTATCCGTTCGCGGAGCTGTCGCAGACCGATGGCCGCGTTTCTGATCAGCTCGGCGGTGAGTCCATTGAGGTGCGCTTCGATTGGGCACAGCCCAGTGCGCGCGCCTTCGATGCGGAGGGCGATCCACTCCCGGCCACGACCCTGTTCTGGTTCGCTTGGTATGCCTTTCACCCCGAGACTGAGGTGTATCGGGCGAACTGAGTGCTTTTGGTCAGCGATCCTTAGCTTCGGCGCAGGCGATACAGAGCGATGCTGCAGGGTCCAGCTCCAACCGACGCGGGTTGATCAGCTCGCCGCAATCCTGGCATTCACCATAGCTGCCCTCATCGCAGCGCCGCAGCGCGGCCTCGATACGCCGCAGCGACTGCTCGGCGCGCTGGCGTGTGCCCTGCGCCATCGCCTGCTGCTGCATCGCGTCCATCCGCGAGATCCGGCCAACGCTGGTCTGATCGAGCACCACCGTTGCCGTTGCGGCATTGCGTTCTTCCGTCAACCCTAGCAAGTCAGCCTGCAGCTGCAAGAGCTTGGCGCGGAAATGATCGATATCGGGCTCGGGGCTTTCAGACATGGGTTGTTATCCTCGGATCGTCAACGGGCGCCACGGCTGCCCTGTGCTCCGCGCCGCCAAACCCTTTAGCATAATGGCGACGAGCCTGCAGCGTCGCCAGCGCGATGCAGGGCGGCCATGCATTCACTCGGCGCATCAGGCAAAATGATCAGAGCCTACATCCCAAGGCCAGAGACTCGATGATCAACCAGACCGAAGCCCAACAACAAGCCACCGCAATACCACCCGTCACCGACTCAGTGCTCGCCCTCGCTTAGACCGACCGATGGCTTATCTCGGAGTCGACGCTGCGGTGGCTTTACTGAGGTCGATGGCGCTCAATTGCGCCACTGCGTGAAGACGTAGTCACGTTCCGTGACATCCTGGTGACAGCTGAAGCAGCCTGCGCCACCATCATTGACCATGCGTTCTTTGCGGCTATCGCCCTGCCAAGCCTCGAAGCCCCAACCGCCCGTTTCGGAATACCGACCGCTGTCCTTCACCATGACGCCCAGCAGGACTCGCTCGCCCTCACTAGAGGCGTTGTCGGCGGTATCGTATTCCAACAGGTCGAAGGCGAAGACCGCACCATCGGCATAGCTGCGGCTGGTCGGCATGGCAGAACTCCAAACGTAGACGCTGAACATATAGTATCGGATCGATACAATAATAACTCTAGCCGGGGAAGCAGGACTGGTCAAGATTGTTTCGACAAAAAACCACTTGTCGCGCTAGACTCGCGCCATGGCCATTGACGATACTCTGGAACGTCTCTGCAACCTCCTGCGTAGCGAGGCCTGGGTGGCCAGCGCGAAAGTCGGCCTGCAGCCTATCCACCTGCATACCTTGCGGTATCTCGCCGTCTGTAACCGCTACTCGGACACGCCACTTGCGGTGGCCGAATTCCTCGGCCAGACCAAGGGCTCTGTGTCGCAGAGTCTAAAGTTGCTTGTGGGAAAAGGGCTTGTAGCCAAACACCCAGATGCAGCGGACCGGCGCGTGGTGCACCTAGAACCCACGTCCGCAGCCCTGGAGCTGCTGGAACTGGCCGTCCACGAGCAGCGGATTAGCCAGGCTGCAGCAGACCTTGATGAGACGGCCCTTTCGGCGCTAGACGCAGGTCTTACCCAGCTTCTGCGGGCACTGCAGATCGTCCACGGCCGACGGGTCTTTGGCGTTTGCAGCGGATGCCGCTTCAACGAGCGCCGCGCGGACGGCAACCGCTGTGGTCTGACGGGCGAGCCGCTTTCCGTCGATGACATCGTCCGCATCTGTCGGGAGTACGAAGCTCTGGGCGCAGTTTGAGCGACAAGGTTGGTGTACAGCACGCCCGTCGGCTTACGCAGAGACACTCGCTTGGCCGCCGCGCTCGCAGGTCTATCTGCCACGGCGCAAACACTGGATGTCTAGGCGCTTACCGCCGTAAAGGACAGCAGGAACGCACTCGTGATCAGCGCACCAACGAGCAACAGCCAGAGGCTGATCACCGAGGGCCAGGGGCCGCAGATGCCCTTGAAGCCCGATGAAGCAATCCCCGATCAGCTGGCCCTTTACCAGCGCCTGACCGAGCACCGCAAGCGAGACTCAAAGCCCGCCAGCGCCCGCATGTCCGACACCCAGGGTCACCGTACCGTGGTCAGGGCCAACAAGAGCAAGAGCAGGTAGACGCGGGCAGCTTGCGCGGTATCGGCTTGTTGCTATCGGCCGTCATCGGACCTCAGCGCACCACGCAGACAACCAGGAACAGGAACAGCCAGACCAGATCCACCATCTGCCAATAGCACACGCCACTCTCGACGCCATACGATCGGCGGCGCTATGGGCACCCGCGCGGGCGCGCGGCGCCACAGCAGCAAGGATGACCATGCTGAGCAGCACATGGATGAAATGGAAGAAGGTCAGCGACAGATAGAATCGGCAGGACTTCCGCGTCCTCCATGACATCTAGGGCCACGACGGCTAAGGGTCGGTGTCGAAGGTCTCCAACGGCTCGAGCAGCTCGTCAGCCTGTGCTAGATCGGAACGGCCAACAGGCTCAGCCAAATACCCCGACCAGCGCAGCCGAGCCCGGCCCTCGTGATTAACCATCTGCACCGAATCCCCGCGTGTGCGCCCAAGCCCGAGCATGATCGCGCGCGCGTCGCTCACCGCCCGTAGCGGCACCTGAATCCGGTCCGGCGAGAGCACCGGCATCCGATAGCTGAGGCAGAGCTTCCCATCGGTGAGCTTGAGCTTGAGGTCGGTGACCGGAAAGCCGGGGTCTGGATTGAGGATGCGCCAGGAGCCGAGACGATCGCGCCAGGCTCGTGGAACCGGCTCCTGCGGGACCTTCTCACCGATGATGCGCTCGCCCTGCGGGGTGTCGGCGATCATCACCTCGCGGCCTTCGATGCGGCGCGTTTGCAGCCGCAGCTCGCGGAGTAAGCGCAGGCTTGCGCTGCCCAGGCTCTGGGACTCAGATCCGTCGCCGCGTTGATCCGATGCTGGCGGCGTGGCACCGATCCAGCCCTGCGGATAGGGCATCAGGTCGAGCTGCTCGCCGGTCATGCAGGCGCAGAGACTGTCCTGCTGTGGCTGGATCGCGATCAGACCAAGGTCGGTCGCAAAATGCCCTTCGGCCGGGAGCGTCTCTGTCGACTCCGTGACAGCTGTCGGCGTTGGCGGCATTTTCGCCGCTGCGATAAAGAGGTCGGCCGGTATCGGCTCGGGCTCGAGCGTCATCGCATTGCTGAGGATCGCCTCGGCCAGCAGCTTGACCACGCGCTCGGCGTGACCGGCATTGGCCAGCACCACCACGCCCAGACCCTGCTCCGGTAACAGCACCCACTCGGCGGTATAGCCCAGGCTATTGCCGCTATGGCGCACCACGCGCGTGGCGCCCGGGATGCTCTGCTCCTCAAGAAAGACGCCAAGCCCGACGCTCAAGCCCAGATCCAGCGCGATCTCGGCATTCTGCGGCTCGATCATTGTCTCGATCAGACTCGGCTCAATGACCTGCCTGCCCTCAAACTCGCCGGCGCAGAGCAGCGCGATGCTCAGACGCGCCATGTCTGCGGCGCTGGTCTCCAAGCCCTGCGCCGGCAGATCGCGCAGCGGTAGCGGCGCAAACGGCTGGCCGTTGCGGTGGCCCATGGCAAAGGCGTCATCGCGCGCCGGCTGCGTCGCAAATCGGGTGTGCGATAAGCCCAGTGGCTCGAACAGGGCCTGCTGGGCGTGCTCGGCGAAGGGCGTCTGCGTGACCACCTGCAACAGATGACCGAGCAGGCTGTAGCCGAGGTTGGAGTAGTTGAAGATCAGGTTCGGCGGAAAGGCGGCATACTCATCGTGCAAGCGCTCGCGCACCTGGGTGAAGGGCTCCGTCGACCAGAGGCCCTTGTTCAGATCGGACGGCAGCCCGGCATGATGGCTCAGGAGCTGGCGGACGGTGATCGGCTGCGTGGTCTGGTCGAAACGGCTTTGGAGACGAAAGCCCGGTAGCGCTGAGCCGACCGGCTGGTCGATGTCGATCGTTCCTTGGGCCTGCTGTGCCAGGACCAGCAAGGCGGTGATCGGTTTCGCCAACGAGCCGGCCCGGTAGCGGGTCTGGGCGTGTGCCGGGCGTTGCTGCTCGGGGTCGGCGAGGCCGAAGCCCTCGAGCCAGAGGATACGGTCGTGGCGCACCAGGGCCAGACTCAGGCCGGGGATCGCGTACTTGGATTGCGCGGCCTGGATCAGTGGTGTCAGGGCCTCGCGCAGGGGGGCCATTTCATCGACGATGAGGGCCTCAGTCTCGCCCTGCATTGGCGTAGGTGCAGGTGTGGGTTCAGACTGGAACTCGGCCGAAGCCATTGCACTTAGGGCCAGGAGCAGTAACAGGGCGGGTCGTCCCGGTGGCGTCATGTCGACGATGCCTAAAGCGCAGCAGCAATGGCTGCAGTGTAGACATCGAAACCCACCCAATACAAACACCCATCACAAAGAAAAACGCCGAGCCCCATCCTGGACTCGGCGTTGCTTGCACCGGCCTCAGCGACCGGCCGGCTGATTCGAGACGTTGGTCTTAGAAGCTGAGATCCGGGTTGCCTTCAGCAGACCCATAGATCTCGGGTGTCTGGCTCTTTGGCGAGCGACCGAGGTCAATCTCGAACAGGTCCGGATGGCCCGCTCCCACGCCCTGATAACGGTTGATGTCAGCGCCAACACCCGGCGGCTGGGCCTGGATCCCGGTATAGCGTTCCCAGCTGTTGTCGCTGTCGGGATTGTTCTGAATGAACTGGTGGTAGCTGTCGGCGGCGTGAGCCGAGACGGTGAACAGGACGGCTGCAGTGGTCAGGATAAGCTTGGTCATCGCGTACCTCATCTTGGGTGGCTGGTGTTGCAGATGGCCAGTACCTGCTGCTCGGCTGGCGAGAACGAGGTCTGCTCGAACAGCTCACCCAGGGCCAGGTAGCCCTTCAGCAGCGTTGGCGCGGTGGCCATCTTGCGCATCAGGTTGGGCAGCATGCCGAAACGGCGCTCGGCGTCGGTGAGCGCCGCGACGGCGTCTTTCGGCGCCGATTCAGTGTCGTGATCAGGAAAGTTGAAAGACATGGTGTTCTCCAAGGGTCAGTTAACATGGCCACTCACAGTGATCTTAGAGGCCAGACCGGTTCGGACGCGAGATCATTGCACTGTGAGCACAGCCCGAGCGCGCAAACCCCGACCAGCGCCGCCAGAGGGTGGGCAGGCCACCAAGCCCCAAAGCCCGATTCCGACACCTGAGAGGACGACGCGATGATCCCACACCTGCTCATCATCGAAGATGATCGCGCCCTCGGCGAGATGCTCGTGATGCACTTTGAGGACTTGGACTTCGCCGTGACCCATGCTGAGCGTGCGCAGGCCGGACTCGACCAGTTGCGCCAGGGGCGTTTCGACCTGGTGCTACTCGATCAGCAGCTCCCCGACGGGCTCGGCAGTGAGCTGATCAGCCCGTTGCTTGAGATCGACCCACAGTTGCCGATCCTGATGATGACCGGCAAGCATGACCTAGAGCTGGCGATCGCGGCGATCCAGCGCGGAGCCGCAGATTTCGTGCACAAGCCGATCAAGACCGATGAGCTGACCCAGGCCGTGCAGCGCCTGCTACGGGAGCGTGAGGCACTCAGCCAGACAAGCGGCAGCGCGCCTGCCGGCTCATCTGAGGACGCGGCGCCGCGTGATCTGATCGGTCGCAGCGACGCCATGCTGAGCGTCAGCAAGGCCATCGCCCGCAGCGCGCGCACCCAAGCGACGGTCTTGATCACCGGTGAGTCCGGGACCGGCAAAGAGGTGGTCGCACGGCTGATCCATCAGCACAGCGGTCGCGCTGGACCCTTTATCGCAGTGAACTGCGCCGCCATCGTCGATACCCTGCTCGAGAGCGACCTGTTCGGCCATGAAAAGGGCGCGTTCACTGGCGCCCAGGCGCGCAAGCAGGGGCGCTTTGAGCAGGCGGCGGGCGGCACCCTCTTTCTCGATGAGATCGGCGAGCTGGCCCCCGCACTGCAAGCCAAGCTGTTGCGCGTGTTACAGGAGCACGTCTTCGAGCGCGTCGGTGGTCATGAGTCCATCCACACCGATGCGCGCATCATTGCCGCCACCAATCGGGATCTCCTTGCCGAGGCCGCCGCCGGGCGCTTTCGCGAGGATCTCGTCTACCGGCTGCAGGTGATCCAGATCCGCATGCCGCCGCTGCGCGAGCGCCGCGAGGACATTCCGTTATTGGTCACAGCCTTGCTCGCGCGCATCGCGGCCCGGCTTGAGCGCCCAATCCCGACGGTCACGCCGGCCGCTCTGGCACGGCTGACCGAGCACGACTGGCCCGGCAACGTCCGCGAGCTGGAAAACCGATTGAGCCAAGCCCTACTGCAGACCCACCATGCGCTCATCACCCCGGAGATGCTCGAGCTTGGCGGCGGCCATGCCGGTCAGCAAGGTCCGCTCGGCGGGGATTCTCAGGCTACGCCCGCCAATCTTGGAAGCGGAGCAGCGGGCGATCAGGCGTCAGTGCTGCGCAGCCTTGATGAGGTCGCCGCAGTGCATATTCAGCAGGTGCTCGATCACACCCAGGGGCACAAGGGACAGGCCTGCGAGATCCTCGGCATCTCCCGCCCGGCATTGGATCGCAAGATCGAGAAATACCAGCTGCGGGTCATGAAACGCTAACGCTTATCGCTCAGAGTCACTCCGGCCGATGCAGCCTTTGTTCCATCGTAAGCCATGGTTCAGTGACGATTGAGCGATTGCGGCTGTGAGTTCCTGAGACGAGGAGACTGATCACGGGTTCACCACGAAGGCACGGGGTACAGGGAGGTTGCGGATGTCTGTCTTCCTCTGTGCCCTCCGTGTCTCCGTGGTGACTTTATCTGCTGGGATCAACTGCAGCCGCAGTCCCATCCGTTTCATCGATCCATTGCGGCAGCACGATCTCGACCGAAGTGCCCTGCTCGGCCGTTGACTGAATCAAGAGGCGGCCCCCATGCTGCTCGACCAGCCGCCCGACGATCGCCAGCCCAAGCCCGGTACCGCTGGCCTTGGTGCTAAAGAAGGGCTCGGTCAGGCGCGGTAAGCGCTCCGCCGGGATCGGCTCACCGGGATTGTGCACCGAGAGCCGAACCGCGTCCGCATCGCTTGGCTCGACATTCGCAGCAGCCCCGACAGTCTCGGCAGCCTCTGCGCTCTCGCCGGTCCCAGCAGTCTCGGCAAGCCCAGGGGTCTTGGCGTTCTCAGCAGTCCCAGCGATGCGCCAGGTGACGACACTGCCAACAGGCGCAGCCTCGCAAGCGTTGTCGGTGAGATTGGTCAGGATCTGGCGCAGTCGATCCGGATCAGCCATGACCTGAAGCCGGTCCGACGCCTGCTCGAGTTGGATCGAATGCCCAGGATGGCGCTCGGCCGCGATCGCGATCTGCTCCTCGAGCAGTGGCCCGAGCGCCACTGGACGCGGGTCCAGACTCAAAGGCTTCGCATAGAGCAGGATCTCCTCAAGCAGCCGGCGCGTGCGCTCGGCCTCACCCAGTGCCAGGTCCAACCGGCGCTTCGCCCGCGGCTCCGGCCCGCCCTCGGCCAAGTAACTGAGCGCCATCGAGATGGTACTCAACGGCGTGCGCAGCTCATGCACGATGCCGGAGGCGAACTCGCCGATGGCGGCGAGCCGTCCCTGCTCGGCCAGGCGCGCGGTGCGCCCAACCCCCTGCGTCAGCAGCTGACCGATGTTACCGAGGAGTCGCTGCCGGGCATCGCCGAACCCGGCGGGATCGCGGGTCGCGAACACCACTACCGCCGGGATCGGGGTCTGCGTTTGCGGCGTCAGTGGCAAGAAGATGGCGTCGCGCATGCCCAGCGCGACCAGATGCCGCAGCAACTCATAGGCCGGATTCGCACTCGCCCGCTCGGCCATCGCCTGGACATGCAGGGGCGTCTCATCGGCCAGGACGCGCTCGAGCAGCGTGCCTTGTAGCCGGTACAGCCGCTGAGCGCCCGGCTGCGGCAGGCCGTCGAGCCAACTGGTTTCGACGCGGGCGCTGGCGCGGCGCTCGTCGATGAACACCAGGCCGCTCCAGTCGCAGCCCAGCAGCGGTCTGAACTCGGTGTTGAGCAGCCCCATCAGCTGATCCAGGTCCTGACCCTGCTGCAGGGCCTGGATCAGCCGGTAGAGCAGATCGAGCCGCTCGGAGAGCCGATTGAAGCTGCTGCTGAGATCCTGCAGCTCGGTGGTGCCGACCACCGGCAGCTGATCGCGAAAGTCACCATCGGCGACGCGCTGAAAGCCGGCTGTGGTGCGGCGCAGCGGCGCTAAGACCTTCCACTGCAGCAGCCAGAGCAGGAGCACGGCAATCACCAGGGTGATCCCGGCCGCTGCTAGGGTGCCTTGGGTCATCAGCTGGTATTCGCGCGCGGACCAGCGGCGCAGCGCCTCGGCGAAGACCTCAACCGCTGCGTTCAACCGGCTGTGGTCTTCGATCACCTGCTCAGCGGCCCATTCCAGGCGCGGCTCGTCCTCGTCGTCACCCAGGGCGTCAAAAAGCTTTGCGTGCCACGCCTCCCAGGTGTCTTCGAGCGCGACAATCGCCGCTTCGGCCTCGAGGCCGAGGTGCGGCTGCAGCCAGGCCGGCATCGGCATCGGCATCGCGTCGCTGAAGTCGCCGCTCATGAAATTGTCGACGATGCCATCGATGGTCGCGATCTGCGCCAGCAGGTCTTGGTAGTACAGGCGCACATCGCGGTAATAGGTCGGATAGTCGCGTGGGGCGTTCTGCCAGTAATTCATCGCCTGGGCGTGCATCTGCTCGACCGCCAGCTCGAGCTGCCCGGCCCGGTTGACCAGCTCAATCGCACCCAATTGGCGTTGAAAGGCGCTGAGGGTGTAAAGGCTTGCCGCGCTCAGCAGCAGCCCGAGTGCGAGATAGGCTGCGGCGACTTGCAGGCTCAGACTGGCGAGGTGCCGGGACAATGACATGGGTAATGGCCTGGGTGATCGACTGGGTGATCGAGGTGGTCACTGATCCCGCGCCTCGGCTAAGCGAATACAGCCAGGCGGGCATCGACGCGGTGCTCTGAGGATCGTCGGCCATCGCGCCCGATGCGCTGTCCTCGGCCGGGCTCGAGGTTTCAGCATGCGGGTAACACGCCTACCCCGCTGCTCCGCTGCGCCACAGAGGCTCTGCCGATCGTGGCATTGCCCGCACGTCATCGCTAACCCGCTGGACTTACGCGTCTCGGCAGCCTCGCCAACATCGGCTGAAAGATTCCACCGACCACTGCGGTCTTTAGCGAGTGATAGCCACTGGCCAAGGGCAAGCCGGCGAGCCGACCAGTGCAAGCCGACCGGTGCGACTCAAGGCCGCTACAACAGCTATCAGCATACCAACCTTAAATTCTTTCGGAGTGATTCCATGTCCAAGCAGATCATCACCTCAGCCGCCATGATTGCCGGCGCTACCCTCGTCGGCACCCTGAGCGTCGCCAATCTGGCCCAGGCCAGCGACAACCCCTTCGTCACCGAGCAACTCGACAGCGGCTATCTGCAGCTGGCAGAGGGCAGCTGCGGGGCTAAAGGCGACAGCGAGGGTAAGTGCGGCAATAAGGATGACAGTGAGGGCAAATGCGGCGCCAAGGATGACGGCAAGGGCGAAGGCGAAGGCAAGTGCGGCGAGGGCAAGTGCGGCAATAAGGGCTGATCCCGCTCTGACCACCGCATAGACCCACGCCAGAAGCCAGCCATGAACATGACTCCCGACCCCGTTTATGGCGCCGGTCTCGGTCTGCGGCGCGCGTTTATCGCCGCCGCAGCCGAACAGCCTCCGCCGGAGGTCTCCTTCTGGGAGATCGCGCCGGAGAATTGGATCGCTGTTGGTGGCCGCTGGGGGCGGCTGCTGCGCGGCCTGACCGAGCGCCATCCCTTCGTCTGCCACGGCTTGTCCCTCTCGATCGGCTCACCCGCCCCGCTCGATGTGCCGTTCGTCAACCGCATCAAGACCTTTCTCGATGCACACCAGATCGCGGTCTATAGCGAGCATCTGAGCTACTGCTCGGATGATGGACAGCTGTATGACCTGATGCCGATCCCGTTCACCGCCGAGGCGGTGCACCATGTCGCCCGGCGCATACGTCAGGTGCAAGACCTCCTCGAGCGACGCATCGCCCTGGAGAACGTCTCCTACTACGCCGCACCAGGCCAAGAGATGCGCGAGATCGACTTTATCAACGCAGTGCTCGACGAAGCCGACTGTGACCTGCTGCTGGATGTGAACAACATCGTTGTCAACAGCATCAATCATCGCTACGACCCGATCGCCTTCCTTGATGCCCTCCCCGCCGAGCGCATCGTCTACGGCCATATCGCCGGGCATTACGAAGAGGCGCCGGACCTGCGCATCGATACCCATGGGGCCGATGTGATCGAGCCGGTGTGGGCGTTGTTGGAGCAGGCCTATGCGCGCTTTGGCGTCTTCCCGACCCTGCTCGAGCGGGATTTCAACATCCCGCCGCTCGCTGAGCTTACGACCGAGGTGCAGCGGATCAGCGACATTCAGCAGCGATACGCCGTTCAGCGCGGAGCCCAACGGGTCACTGCCAGCGGACACCTTGCTCATGCCTGAGACCCATTCCCACTCAAAAACCAACTCACAGGCCCACGTTCAGGCGGCGCCCGGATTCATGCAGATTCAGCAGGCCTTCACGGCCCATCTGCGCGACCCGCAGCAGCAACCGCCGCCGGCTGGCATCGAGGATCGCCGTCTGCAGATCTATCGGGAGCTGATCTTCAACAATCTCGCCTCGCTGCTCGAGCAGGGCTTTCCGGTCCTGCACCAGTGCCTGGGCCGCGAGCGCTGGCGAGCGCTGATCCGCGGGTTCTTGATCGCCCATCGCGCCGAAACGCCCCTGTTCCCGGAGCTGGGCCAGGAGCTGTTGGCCTACCTGAGCACAGCGGGTGCCTTGCACCCTGAAGACCCGCCCTTTGTGCTGGAACTTGCCCACTACGAGTGGGTCGAGACCGCCTTGATCTTCAGCGAGGCCGAGGCCGGACCCGCGCTCGCCGATCCGAACGGTGATCTGCTCGACGGCGTTCCGGTGGTCTCACCGCTGGCCTGGAACCTCAGCTACCGCTTTCCGGTGCATCGCATCAGCCCGGACTTCCAGCCGCACGCGCCGGACCCTGAGCCGACGCATCTGGTCGTGTACCGCACGCGACAGGAGCGCATCGAATTTCTGAAGATCAACCGGGTGACCCAGCGACTACTGGTGCTGCTGCGAGAGCACAACGACCGGAGCGGACGGGATCTGCTCAACAGCATCGCGCTCGAGCTTCAGCATCCACGGCCGGCGCAGCTGATCGAGGCCGGCCGCAGCCTGCTGGACGATCTGCGCGAGCGCCAGATCCTGCTGGGCACGCGCCGACAGTAAACAGACCAACCGGAGTCCGTCATGCCCGATGCATCCAGCACGCCCATCACGGACCCCAGCCGCCGCCCTCGGATCATCATCATTGGTGGCGGCTTCGCCGGTGCGACCGCAGCCAAGGCCCTCGAGCGGCGCCTGCGCTCGGCCGAGATCCATCTGCTGTCGGCCGAGAACCATCTGACCTACAATCCGCTGCTGCCGGAGGTGGTCGGCGCCTCGGTGCTGCCCGGTCATGTGGTCGCGCCTTTGCGACAGATGGTGCGCCGCGCCAAGGTCCACCAGGTGCAAGTCACCGGCATCGATACTGATGCGCGTCGCGTGCATTTCCGCAATAGCTCCGAGGGCGGCCACCTCGATTATGACCATCTGGTGCTGGCCTGCGGCAGCCGCGCGAATCTGCACATGATTCCCGGCATGGCCGAGCACACGCTGCCGCTGAAGACGGTGGGCGATGCGCTCTATCTGCGCAATCGGGTCATCGCCCGGCTCGAGGACGCCGAGCTGACCGAGAACCCGACCTTGCGCCGCTGGCTGAAGACCTTCGTGGTCATCGGTGGTGGCTTTTCCGGGGTCGAGGTCGCCGGTGAGATCAGCGACTTCCTCACCGAGAGCCAACGCTGGTATCGGCAGTCGCAGCTGGAGCCCGCGCGGGTGGTGATCGTCCATGGTGGTCCACACTTGTTGCCGGAGCTGCCGGAGCGACTGGGCCGCTTTACCGAGCGCCAGCTGTCGCGCCATGGCGGGGTCGAGGTGCGACTCGGAACCCGCAGCGAGGCGATCGATGCGCAGGGCGTGACGCTCAACAAGGGCAGTCGTATCGATGCCGGCACCGTGATCAGCACCATCGGCACGACGTCGAATCGGCTCATCGATGCCCTGCCTGCTGAAAAGGAACGAGGCCGCTTGCGCGTCGAGGCCGATATGTCGGTACCGGGCCTGGCGGGTGTCTGGGCCATTGGCGATTGTGCGGCGGTGCCGAACAGCCGGGCCGATGGGTCACCCTGCCCGCCGACGGCGCAGTTCGCGTTGCGCCAGGGACCACAGCTCGCGGCCAATCTCGCTCGGCACGAGCGCGGCGAGCCGACCCGCGCGTTCGGCTATCAGCCCAAGGGCCTGATGTCGGCCATTGGTCATAACCGCGCCGTGGCGCGGGTCTACGGTATGAATCTGTCTGGGTTCATCCCCTGGCTGCTCTGGCGCGGCTTCTACCTGCTCTATATCCCGACCCTGGCGCGCAAGGCGCGGCTCTATCTCGAGTGGAACTGGGCGATGTTCTTCCCGCCTGATATCGCCCATCTGCGGTTTACGCGCACGGTTGATGACAGCGAAGAGGCCGCGCAGGAGGAAGGCGCCCAAGGCGTCAAAGAGCGCTCACCGACGCCGGTTGCTGAGCGTGTTTGACGCCCCGCTGCCTCAGTCTGCCCGCCAGACCACCAGCTTCTCGATGCGCATCTCCTCGAAGCTATAAGGCATTCCGCCGGTGCCCAGTCCTGATTGGCGCAATCCGGCAAACGGCATCCAGTCGGTGCGAAAGGCGGTGTGATCATTGATCATCACCGCCGAGGCAGCAAGACGCTCGGCGGCATGCCGTGCAAAGGCCAGCTCACGCGTGAACACCGCAGCCTGGAATGCAAACGGCAGGGCATTGGCCGCCTCGATCGCCGCATCGACCTCAGCATAGGGATAGACGCAGATCACCGGGCCGAACAGCTCCTGCGTGCTGACCTTGGCCCTGGCCGGCGGGTCGAACAGCACCGTCGGCGCATAGCAGGTCCGGGAGAGCGGCTCACCACCGCAGAGCAGGGTCGCGCCCTGCCCCACCGCCTCGAGCACCCAGTGATCCACGCGCTCGACCTCGGCCGGGCGGATCAAGGGACCGATCGCGGTCTCGGCCAGGGTCGGATCATCGATGCGCATCCCGGCCGCGGCCTCCGCCAACGCCTGCGCCAGATCCAGCGCCTGATCCTGATGCGCATAGACGCGCTGCACCGAGACGCAGACCTGGCCGGCGTGATAGAGGCCGCCCTTGGCGAGCAAGGGCACGACCTGTTGCAGATCGACGCCGCGATCGACCAGCACCGGCGCCGCGCCGCCATGCTCGAGCGCACAGCGCGCACCGGGCGCCAGTCGCGAGCGCAGATGCCAGCCGACGCGCGCGCTACCGATGAAGCTGAGGAAGGCCACGCGCGGATCGGTCGCCAGCGCCTCGGCGGTCGCCGGCGCATCAGTGACCAACGCCTGCGCCCAGGCCGGCGGCAGACCGGCCTCGCGCAGCAGATCGATGAAACGCAGGCACGACAGCGGCGTGTCCTCGGCCGGCTTGATGATCACCGGACAGCCGGCGGCGACCGCCGGCGCCACCTGATGCACGATCAGGTTCAAAGGATGGTTGAAGGCGCTGATCGCCACCACCGGACCGATCGGCTCATGGGTGCTGAAGGCCCAGCGCCCAGCGCCGGCGGCGGTGGCCTGCATCGGCACCTCGCGCCCGCCGCTGTGGCGCGGCAGCTCGGCGCAACAGCGCAGGCCGTCGACCGCCCGTTCGGCCTCGACGCGCGCATCGCTCAGCGGCTTACCGCCCTCGCGGGCGATCAACAGGGCCAGCTCCTCGTTGCGCGTCGCCATCAGCTCAGCGGCCCGGCGCAGGATCGTCATGCGTTCAAAGTCCGGTAGCCAGCCGTCGCGCTGTCGGTAACAGGTGTCGGCCACCGCAAGCGCTCGCTCGACACCTTGACGATCGACGGTCTCAACGGTCGCGATCGGTCGCAGAACGAAGGGATTGAGCACTTCGAACGAGCCGACCGGCGTGACCTCGGCAGCGATGCGATGGCGGCGATGCGGTTGTTGGTCATTGGTCATGGTATCGATCCCCTCTTGCTGACGAGTCAAACTTGGCAAGGCTTTGCCTGTTCTTAGCAAACTCCACGCCATTCTTTGGCGGCACTGTTTCTAAACCATTTTCGCCCGTTTCACCGGATCGATGAACAGGATTCGTTAACAGGATCCGTTGCCGCGCGTTAGTCCGTTGATCGTCTTGTTGCATCCGACTGCTAACGACGAAGCCGGTCAGTGCCGGCCTGAAGACAGGCAACGACGGCCTCGGTGGGATCAGCGATGAGACTGATGCTTTAGACTTGCTTTCTAACATTTTGTAGCACTATAGTTAACGTCTAAAATTACTTATCAACTGTTAAGACATGCTCATCGCCCCACAACTGCGCGCCGCAAGGGCGCTACTCGGATTGGATCAACGCCAGCTGGCCGAGGCAGCGGGGCTGTCGCTGCCCACCATTCAGCGCATGGAGGCCAGCAACGGCATGATCCGCGGCAACGTGGACTCGTTGATGAAGCTGGTCGACGCGCTTGAGCGTGCGGGTGTCGAGCTGATCGCCGAGGGCGCGACCAGTACCGGCGGTGGACGCGGCGTGCGAATGAGGGCGCTGGCCACCGCGGCTGATCCGCCCAACTCCGCCGAGCTCAGTGACCAGCCCTCAGCGCGGAGCGCCGCCTGATGCCCGAGCCATTGTCGGCGCTGATGCCGGCACTCCCATCCCCACTCGGACTGGCGGGGCTGGCCGTATTGCTATCGCTGCTCTCCGGCCTCGCCGCGCTGCCGGCCGGTCGCTGGCCCTGGCTGCTGCGCGAAGTGTCCCTGCCGCTACTCGGCCTCGCCGGTCTGCTGGCGCTTGGGGCCGGACTGGGCGCCTTGGCCTCTGGCCAAGCTGAGACGGCAACCCTCCCGTTCGGCCTGCCGTGGCTACCTTGGCAGCTGCACCTCGATGCCTTAGCGGGCTGGTTCCTGGTCATCATCGGCCTGGTCACCGGCGCGGTCGGTCTCTACGGTCCGGCCTATGTGCGTGACTTTGAGCAGGAGCACAGCTCGCTGGTCATGCTTGGGGCCTGCACCGGGTTGTTTGTGGTCGGCATGCTGCTGGTGGTGCTGGCGGCCGATGCTTTTCTGTTCATGCTGGCCTGGGAGCTGATGTCGCTGGCGTCCTATTTTCTAGTGGCCTTCCGTCATGAACAGGCGGCCAGCCGACGCGCCGCCTTTCTGTATCTGTTGATGGCCCATCTCGGCGGCCTGCTGATCCTGCTCGCCTACGCTGTGCTCGCAGCCTTCGGCGACGGTTTCAGGTTCGCGGGCATGGGCAGCGCTGAGCTCAGCCCGACCTGGGCGGCCATCGCCTTCAGCCTGGCCTTCGTCGGCTTCGGCATGAAGGCCGGCCTGGTGCCGCTGCACGCCTGGCTGCCCGAAGCACATCCGGCAGCGCCCTCGCATATCTCGGCGCTGATGTCGGCGGTGATGCTCAAGGTCGCGGTCTATGGGTTCGTGCGGGTGGTGTTCGATCTGATCGGCAACCCGCATTGGTCCTGGGGTGTGGCACTGATCCTGGTCGGTGGCGCCTCGGCGGTGCTTGGCGCGCTGTATGCCATGGTCCAGACCGACCTCAAGCGCTTGCTCGCCTACTCGTCGGTCGAGAACCTGGGCGTGATCTTCCTCGGGCTTGGGCTCGCGCTGCTGTTTCTCAGTGCCAATCTGCCCATGCTCGGGGCACTGGCGCTGGTGGCCGCGCTCTATCACGCGCTCAACCATGCGCTGTTCAAGGGGCTCTTGTTCTTCGGCGCCGGAGCCATCCTGCACAGCACCCATGAGCGCGATCTGGGACAGATGGGCGGGCTGCTGCGACGCATGCCCTGGACCGGTTTGTTCGTCCTGATCGGGGTGTTGGCGATCGCTGGACTGCCGCCGTTGAACGGCTTCGTCTCCGAGTGGCTGTTGTTCCAGGCCGCGCTGCAGGCGTGGCAGCTGGACAGTGGTGTGCTGCGCACGCTGGTGCCACTGGCCGCCGCCGCGCTGGCGCTGACCGCGGCGTTGGTGGCCGTGACCTTCGTCAAGGTCTTCGGCATTGCCTTCCTCGGTCAGGCGCGCTCGCGCCATGTGCGCCGCGCACGCCCGGCACCGCTGGGCATGCGCGCCGCGCTCGGTTTGCTGGCCGTGCTCTGCATCGGCTTGGGCGTGCTGCCCGCTGCCGTGCTCGGACTGCTCGGTCAGGTACCGGTGCTGCTGCTCGGCGTCGGACTGCCCCAGGCCACCGCCCATGGCTGGCTCTGGCTGACACCAATCTCGGCGCAGACCGCGAGCTACAGCGCGCCCCTGGTGGTATTGCTCCTGCTGGGGATCGCCGGGCTGACGCTGCTGCTGTTCAAGCGCCTGCTGAATCCCGCTGGTAGGCGCCGGCGCCAGCGCCGCTGCGATCCCTGGGATTGCGGCTTTGCCGTGCCAACGCCCTCGATGCAGATGAGTGCCGGCGGCTTCGCCCAGCCCCTGCGGCGCGTGTTCGCGCCGGCCTTTGCGCTGACCGAGACCTTGGCGCTGCGTGATGATGGCAGCCGCCGTTGGCTGGTGCGCATCGGCGATCGCGCCTGGGCCTGGCTCTACCTGCCGGTCAGCCGACTCGTCGAGCAGGCGGCGCGACGAGTGGTACGCCTGCAATCCGGCAGCGTGCGGCTGTATCTCGGCTGGACCTTGGCAACCCTGGTGGTGCTGCTGTGGATCATCACGACGCCCGTCGCGGCGGCTACGGGGTATGGACGATGAGCAGCTCGCTCACCCTGATCGGCTGGCTTCTGGCGCTTTTGCAGGCGCTGCTTTACCTGGCACTGGCCCCTTTGCTGGTCGGCTGGGTGTGCCTGGTCAAGGCGCGGCTCCAAGGCCGACGTGGGCCCGGTCTGCTGCAGCCGTATCGCGATCTGCGCAAGCTGTTCGCCAAGGATACCCGGGTCGCGCACACCGCCTCGCCGCTGTTCATCGTCGCGCCCTACCTGGTGCTGGTGGCGACCTGGCTGGCCGCCGCCACGGTGCCCATGCTGGCGCTCGAACTGCCGACCGCTGTGATCGCCGACCTGATCGTGCTCGCCGGTCTGCTGGCCCTGGGCCGGGTGTTTCTGGCTCTCGCCGGCATGGACGTCGGCACCGCCTTCGGCGGCTTCGGAGCCTCGCGCGAGATGTTGGTCTCAGCACTGGCGGAGCCGGCGATGTTGATGGCCGCCTTTACGCTCGCGATGACCGCGCATAGCACGAATCTGTCCAGCGTGATGGGCACGCATCTGGCCGAGGGCTTGGTCGTACGACCCTCGTACCTGTTCGCCTTCGCCGCGTTGGTGCTGGTTGCGATCGCCGAGACCGGGCGCCTGCCGGTCGACAACCCGGCGACTCATCTCGAGCTGACCATGACCCACGAGGCGATGTTGCTGGAATACTCCGGCCGCCACCTGGCCCTGATGGAGTGGGCGGCACAACTGAAGCTGCTGCTCTACGCGGTGCTGCTCGCCAATGTGTTTCTGCCTTGGGGGATCGCTGCCACACCGACCCTCGGACCGCTGTTGCTGGCCCCGGTGGCAATCCTGATCAAGCTAGCCCTGCTCGGCGCTGCCCTGGGCCTGGCCGAGACCTTGTTTGCGAAGCTGCGGCTGTTTCGAGTGCCGACCCTGCTCAATCTGGCGCTGTTGCTCGGACTGCTTGGACTGCTGAGCCATGTCATCTTAGAGGTGGGCGCGTGAACATGGCCGAGCTGCCCTTGTTGCAGCAAGCGCTCGTCCTGCTCGCGGCGCTCGTGCTGTTCTTATCCTTCGTGCTGCTGGCGCAGGCGCGGCTGGTCTCGGCGATCCACGCCTTCGCCTGGCAGGGTGGCTTGATCGCCGCCGTCACGGCTGTGGTCGCCCTCATCGAGGGGAGCCATCATCTTTATTTCTCGGCGCTGCTGACGCTGATACTCAAGGCGCTGTTGATCCCCTGGATGCTGCATCGCCTGGTGCGGCGGCTGGCGCTGGAGCGGCATCGCGAGACCATCGCTCGCCCGGCCTTGGCAACCAGTGGCGCGGTGGCACTGGTCATCTTCAGCTGGTGGCTGGTGCTGCCGATCATCGCCGACGAGCTCGCCTTCACCCGCAACATCATCGCCGTGAGTCTGGCCGTGGTGCTGATCGGGCTGTTGATGATGGTGAGTCGGGCGCAGGCAGTGGCCCAGGTGCTGGGCTTCATGTCGATGGAGAACGGGTTGTTTTTGGCGGCGGTCTCGGCCACCGGCGGCATGCCCCTGGTGGTGGAGTTGGGCGTCGCCTTCGACGTGCTGGTGGCGATGGTCTTGTTCGGCGTCTTCTTCCTGCAGATCAGCGATAGCATCGACTCGCTAGACGTGGACCGGCTTAACCGGCTGCGCGAGGCGGATGCGGCTGCCGATCCAGGGGTGGGCGGCGCGGACGCTGGCGGTGAGGCGCCGCGATGAGCGCCCTGACCTGGCTCCTGCTGACGCCTTTGACGGGTACGCTGCTGCTCCTGCTGCTGCCGCCGTTGCACCCCCATCATCAAGTTTGGAGCCGGCGCCTGGTCGGCTGGCTGTCGCTGGCGATCTCGGCGCTGACCTTCCTCGCCGCACTCTGGCTCGCCGCTGGCGTGGCCGCGACGGGCCAGTTGCGCGTCAGCGCGCTGAGCCTGCCCTGGCAGGTGGATAGCCTGAATGTCTCGCTGATCCTGCTGACCGCGTTCATTGGCTTCACCACCGCGATCTTCGCGCGGCCCTACATGGTGCACGCGTGCGTCGACGGGCGCATTGGCCCGCGTCGGTTGCGCACCTTCCACAGCCTCTATCAGCTGTTCATGCTGACCATGCTGGTGGCGCTGACGACCGATAACCTGGGCGTGCTCTGGGTCGCGGTCGAGGGTGCGACCCTGGCCACGGTGCTGTTGGTCTCGCTGTACCGCACGCCGGAGGCGATCGAGGCGGCCTGGAAGTACTTCATCCTCTGTAGCGTCGGCATCGCCTTGGCCTTGTTCGGCACCGTGCTGACCTATTTCGCCGCACAGCATGTGCTGGCCGATCCCAGCGCCGGGCTGACCTGGAGCCTGCTGCATGCGGCGGCCGGCGAGCTGGACCCGGCGGTGATGCGCCTGGCGTTCGTGTTTCTGCTGGTGGGCTACGGCACCAAGGTCGGTCTGGTGCCGATGCACCAATGGCTGCCGGATGCGCATTCTGAGGGACCGACGCCGATGTCCGCGGTGCTCTCCGGTCTGCTGTTGAATATCGCGCTCTATGCCCTGGTGCGGCTGAAGATGCTGGTGGACGGCTCGCTCGCCGCAACCGCCGCGCCACAGCTGGCCGGGCACTTGATGATGGGCTTCGGTCTGGTGTCATTCCTGGTTGCCGCGCTGTTCCTGCATCGTCAGCGCGATATCAAGCGCCTGTTCAGCTATTCCAGCATCGAGCACATGGGGCTGATGACCTTCGCCTTTGGGCTCGGCGGCGCGCTGGCCACCTTCGGCGCCCTGCTGCACATGCTGGTGCACTCTTTGACCAAGTCGGCGATCTTCATCAGCGTTGGTCATGCCACCCAGATCGCCGGCACGCAGCGCATCGACCAGATTCGCGGCCTGCTCCGCACCCAGCCCGCAGTAGGCTGGGGACTGCTGCTCGGTGTCACCGCCATCGCCGGCTTTCCGCCGTTCGGGATCTTTACCAGCGAGTTTCTGCTGTTGAGCGCCACGATGAAGACTGCGCCCTGGCTCAGCGTGGCGCTGGTGGTCGGACTGGCGATCGCCTTCGCCGGTCTGTTTCGGCACCTGCAGCCAATGGTCTATGGCACGCCGCCGGCTGGGCAGTTGCCGGTGGCGGCGAACATGTGGCCGGTTGCGGTTCATCTTGGGCTGGTGATCTGGCTTGGGGTCGCGATGCCGGTGCTGCTGGTCGGTTGGCTCGACGATGCCGTGCTGTTGATCGCCGGTATTGGGCTGCCCGGATGATCGGCCAAATGATACTGGCCTCTTTCCCCTGAGCCGACGCACACCGAGATAGAGATGAAGAACCTCGATGGGTTGTCTGAATACCAGGAGCGGATGCGAGACGCGCGTCTGCGCCTGCGTGATGCGGATCAGCAGACGCTGGTCCCTGCCCACCGGCTGTGCGTGCTGGCCGAGGACTGGGGCGCGGCGGCGCGGATCGCCGCCGCGATGGGACTGCGTCATGCCGGCGTATTCGCTGATCCGCCGGATCGCGCGCGCCCAGTGGCGTCCGACGTTGCACTGCTTGCCACAGCGCATGCCGTGACTCCCGATGAGACCATCGACGCGGCCGCAGCAGAGCGCACAGACCAGATCGAGCCCGCGATCACGCTGCGTGCGGTCCTGGAACGACACGGCGACTATCTGCTGCTGGAGACTCAGGTGCCGCTGGCTCGGCCGGAACTGCCCTCGCAGACCCCTTGGTATCCAGGGCTCGATCGGCTCGAGCGCCATGCGCAGGATCTGATTGGCGTGCGTTTTATCGGCCATCCGCACCCGCATCGCTGGACCCGCCATCAGGCCTGGGCCGAAGGGCGTTTCCCGCTGCGGGCGGAGTTTCCATTGGCGGGTGATGAGCAGCATCGCGCCCCGGCGGATTGGGATTATCCTTTCGAGGCGCTGCCCGGTGACGGCGTCTATCAGATCCCGGTCGGCCCCGTTCATGCCGGCATCATCGAGCCCGGACATTTCCGCTTCCATGCCGAGGGCGAGACGGTTCTGCAGCTGGAGGCACGGCTCGGCTACGTGCACAAGGGCATCGAGCGACTGGCGGTCGGCCGCGACGCCATGGGGCTCGCGCGGCTCGCGGGGCGAGTCAGTGGCGATTCGACCGTCGCCCATGCCTGGGCCGCCTGTCAGGCGCTGGAGCGCGCCACCGGCTGCGTGGTCCCGGAGCGCGCACTGGCGCTGCGTGGATTGCTGTGCGAGCGCGAGCGGGTCGCCAACCACATCGGCGATATCGGCGCGATCTGCAACGACGTCGGCATGGCCTTTGTGCACATGCAATGCGCGCGGCTGCGCGAGCGCTGGCAGCGCGCGAGCCAGGTCCATTTCGGCCATCGCTTATTGATGGATCAGGTCATCCCCGGGGGGGTTGCCGTTGATTTGGATGCGGCCGCGCTCGCGCGCCTGCGCGCTGAGCACGCGGCTCTGCGGCGCGCGGTCGTCCCGATCTTCGCCATCGTCGATGACCTGCCGTCGCTCGCGGATCGGCTGCTCAGCACCGGGCAGCTGCATGCCGAGGATGCCCGTGCCTTAGGCTGCACGGGGTATCTGGCCAAGGCGAGCGGGCTGGACTTTGATCTGCGTCGGGATGCGCCTTATCCACCCTATGATGGGCTCGGACTTGCCATCGAGGTGCCGGTGCAACAGGAAGGTGACGTGGCGGCACGCGTGCGGGTGCGCATGCAGGAGGTTCGTCAGAGTCTTGACCTGATGGATGCGCTGTTGCAGCACCTGCCGGAGGGGCCGATCGCCGCTGACTTGCCGCCGGCGCCTCCCGGCTCGCTCGGACTCGGCCTGATCGAAGGGTGGCGCGGTGAGGTGTTGGCGTTCGTACGCCTCGGCACTGACGGGCGGGTCGCGCGCTATTTCGCCCGCGACCCGAGCTGGTTCAGCTGGCCGGCGCTGGAGCGGCTGATCCACGGCAATATCGTCCCGGACTTCCCGGTCTGCAACAAATCCGTGAACGCTTCGTATTCGGGCCACGACCTATGACGACGCAACCATGCTCCGCATCCTGACGCAAGCACTGCGCACTGGACTCGCCACCGAGCCGGTTCCCGCGACCGATGATCAGGCATTGGCCGAGATCGGTATCGCCCTGCAGCGTCGCATCGATGCCCGCCTCGGCCGCAGCCTGGCGATTCGGCATGTCGATGCCGGCTCCTGCAACGGCTGTGAGCTGGAGATCCATGCCCTGAACAATCCGTACTACGACCTGGAGCGGTTCGGCGTTCACTTCGTCGCCTCACCGCGCCATGCCGACGCGATGTTGGTCACTGGTCCGGTCTCGCGGCACATGGAGGAAGCGCTACGACGCACCTGGCGCGCCATACCTTCACCGAAGTGGGTCATCGCCGCCGGCGATTGCGCCTGCAACGGCGGCGAATTCGGCTGTTCCTACGCCTGTCGCGGCGGTGTCGACCAGGTGTTGCCGGTCGATGTCGGGATTCCCGGCTGCCCGCCGACGCCGCTTAACCTGCTGCGGGCGTTGCTGGCGATACTGACCACATCCGAGTAAGAAAGTCCTAACCGACGGATGGCCAAACGAGAGGTGCCTTGCAAACGATGCGCCGCCGAGGCCAGCTCATTTCACCGGCGCGTGCAGCGACGGAGCGGACTTCATCGCCGCGATCGGAGGCTCAAGCGATGGCTTGCGCGATAGCTCAAGCGGACTCGGACTTGGCCGCGGTTGGCGCTCAGCATCCTCCGCCACCGCGATCTGATCGCGCGGCCAGGTCCGCGGCCGGCTTAGGGCCGCGATGATCTGCCGCTCGGACTCCGGATAGAACTGATCCAGGCCGATCGTGCGTCCATCCGCCTGCACCAGATGGGCATGGAAGCGCCGCAGCTCGCGCGGGCTGCGCACGCCGCAAGAGTGCGCGATGACGCCGACCTCCTTGACCAGATTCTGCACGTAGGCGGCCACGCGCACCGCCTTGGTCGGCGGATGCAGGCCACGTTGGAACTTGCGCTGATGGGTGGTGATACCGGTCGGACAGGTGTTCTTGTTGCACTGCAGCGCCTGGATGCAGCCGAGCGCGAACATGAAGCCGCGTGCCGAGGTGATGAAATCGGCCCCGACACAGAGCGCCCAGGCGACATCGGCTGGAGTGACGAGCTTGCCCGAGGCGATCACCCGGATGCGCCCACGCAGCCCGTATTCGGTCAGCTTATCGACCAGCATCGGCAGACTGACCCGCAGCGGCAGGCCCATGTCGTCCATCAACGGCATCGGCGCGGCGCCGGTGCCACCGTCGGCGGAATCGACAGTGATGAAATCCGGCGCCGAGGCCTCACCGCGCTCATGCACCATGGTCAACAGCTCATCGAGCCAGCCGTAGGCGCCGAGCACCACCTTGAAGCCGACTGGCTTGCCGGTGACTCGGCGCACCCGCTCGATGAGATCGAGCAGCTCGGCGGTGTTGCCAACATCCGGGTGGCGATTCGGACTGATGCTGTCGACGCCGACCGGGATGCCGCGGATCTCGGCGATCTCGGAGTTGACCTTGGCCGCCGGCAGGATGCCGCCCTTGCCGGGCTTGGCGCCCTGACTGAGCTTGATCTCGAACATCCGCACCTGCGGATGCGCGGCGACGGTTTCGAGGCGCTCATCGCTGAGGTTCCCAGCGGTATCGCGCACTCCGTACTTCGCGGTACCGATCTGAAACACCAGATCGGCGCCCCGCTCCAGGTGATAGCGCGAGAGCCCACCCTCGCCGGTATTGAGCCAGCAGCCGGCCTTGGCCGCGCCGCTCGCCAAGGCCTCGAGTGCCGGCTTGGAGATGGCACCGTAGCTCATGCCGGAGATATGAAACAGCCCGGCGGTGGTATAGGGTTCGCGCGCGAAGGGGCCGATGGTGAGCGGCTCCGGCGGCACCGCATCCTCGCCCAGGGTTGGGAAGGGGCAGTTGACGAAGATCACCTGTCCCGGCACCGTCAGGTTGCGTGTCGAGCCGAAGGCGACGGTGTTGTCGACGCCCTTGGCAGCACGATAGACCCAATTGCGCTGCGCCCGATTGAACGGCAGCTCCTCACGGTCCATGGCGAAGAAATATTGGCGAAAGAACTCACCGAGGCGCTCGAACAGATAGCGAAAGCGGCCGATGACCGGATAGTTGCGGCGGATCGCCTGCGCCTTCTGGGTGCTGTCGACGATAAAGGCGTAGACGCCCCAAAGGGCGGCCAGGCCAATGACAAAGATGAACAGCGCCGACATCAGCTGCAAGGACGTCAGCAGGAAGTTTTCGGTCGAATCGAACATCGTGAGCATCGTCTTTGACTCCTCTCAGACCGGGCACTGCAGCGCGGCGAGGCGCTCGGTCAACAGCATGTTTTGGGCGTAGTCGACCGGGCAGTCGATGACGGCGACGGTGCCGCAGTGCAGCGCCTGGTCGAGGACCGGGATCAGCTGCTCAGCTGAATCGACCCGATAGCCGCGGGCACCGAAGCTCTCGGCGTACTGGACGAAGTCCGGGTTGTTGAAACCGATCTGGGTATCGCGGCCGAAGCGCCGGTCCTGATGCCACTTGATCAAGCCATAGGCGCTGTCATTCCAGATCAGGACCACGAAGGCGAGCCCGAGCCGCAATGCGGTCTCGAGCTCCTGGGAGTTCATCAAGAAGCCGGCATCGCCGGTGATGGTCACCACGCGCCGCTCGGGATGGACCAGCTTGGCCGCCAGCGCGCCGGGCACGCCAATACCCATGGCGGCGAAACCGTTGGAGATGATGCAGGTATTCGGCGCCAAGGCTTGCCACATGCGCGCGATCCAAATCTTGTGTGCGCCGACGTCCGAGATCAGGATGTCCTCAGGCGCCATCACCTGGCGCAGATCCCAGAGGATCTTCTGCGGTTTGATCGGAAAGCCCCTGTCCTCGGCGTACTCGCGGTTCTCGGCCTGGATCGACTGATTGAGGCCATCTGCCCAGTTCTCGGCGCGCGGCTCCAGGGACTCGGTCAGGCCGCGCAGCGCGGCGCCAATGTCGCCGACGATCCCAACCTCCACCGGATAATGGGCATCGACCTCGGCCGGCTGCTGGCCGATGTGGATCACCGCCTGCTGCGGATTGCGGTGCCAGCGCTCGGGGTGGTACTCGACCATGTCGTAACCGACGCAGATGACCAGATCGGCGCGCTCGAAGCCGCAGGCGATCAGATCGTCACCCGAGAGCCCAGCGGTACCGAGCGACAACGGGTGATCACGCGGGATCACGCCCTTGGCCATGAAGGTCTTGGTGACCGGGATGTTCAGGGTCGCGGCGAAGCGGTCCAGGGCCGCGGCGGCGCGCGCGCGGATGACGCCGTTGCCGGCCAGCACCAGCGGCCGCTCGGCCTGGGCGATCAGCGCCGCGGCCTCGGCCAGGCGCTCCTCCGGCGGCCAGGGCGTGCGCGGATTCTGCACCCGCAGCGGCGCCGTCTCCGCCACCTCAGCGGCGGCGATGTTCTCGGGCAGCTCGATGAAGCTCGCCCCCGGTTTCTCCATGGTCGCCTCCTTGAACGCCTTGCGCACGACCTCGGGGATCACCTCGGGCTCGCGCACCGAGGTCGCGTACTTGGAGACCGGCGCGAACAGGTTCACCAGGTCGACGATCTGGTGGCTCTCCTTGTGCAAGCGATGGGTCGAGCCCTGTCCGGCGATCGCGACCACCGGCGCGCGATCGAGATTGGCGTCGGCAACGCCGGTGACCAGGTTGGTCGCACCGGGCCCCAGCGTGCCCAGGCAGACCCCGGGTCGACCGGTGAGGCGGCCGTAGACATCGGCCATGAAGGCCGCACCCTGCTCATGGCGAACGGTGACGAATTGGATCGGGCTGTCGATCAGTGCATCCATCAGGTCGAGGTTCTCCTCGCCTGGAATGCCGAAGATGTACTCGACACCCTCGTTCTCGAGACAGCGGACAAAGAGCTCAGCGGCACGCATACAGCACTCCTAGGGTTGAGCCGGTCGCGCCGGCTTTTCGCTCGCAACAAACAACTGGTGAACACTGTGCAGATTGACCGGCTTTCTCAGAAAGGCGCGGATATGAGGCGCCAGCGCCGGATCAGGCTGCAGATCATGGGCACCGCTCATGAGCACGATCGTGAGCCCTGGAGCACGCCCTGCCAGCTCCGCCCCCAGCTCGCGTCCGTCGCCATCCGGCAAGCGGATATCGATCAGGGCTCCGCGCACCGGCTGTCTCTCGATGAGCTGCCGGGCCTCAGCGCAGTCACCAGCGGCACGAATCTGATAGCCGAGGTCGCTCAGCTCCCAGCTCAGCATCTGGCGCAGAGGCGCGTTGTCTTCGACCAGCAGCAAGGGCCTCGCTGGACCACAGCCGCACTCCACCATGCCCAGCACTCCGCGCCGGCCAAGGTCGGTACGGTCAAGCCCCCTGGCGGCCGTCATGACCGTTCGCCCAGCGCATCGCGCAGCCGTTGGCGGGCGCGAAACAGCCGCGTGCCCGCCCCCGCAGAGGTGAGACCAAGGCGCGTCGCGATCTCTTGCTGCGAGTAGCCATGCAGCACCTGCAGGATGAGCGGCTCGCGATACTCGTCGGTCAGCGCACGAAGCGCCCGGCGCAGGACAAAGGCATCGGTGGAGGTGTCGTAGTCCCGAGCCGCCTGTGCCGGCAGCTCTTCAGTCGGCATCGCGCTCTCGCGCGGTTGGATGCGCTCGAAGCGGCGCGCATTCTCGCGGCGCACGATGGTCTTCATCCAGCCCAGCGCTGCGGCCGGGTTCTGCAGCCGATCGAACGAGCGCCAGGCCCGCAGCAGACTGTCCTGGACCAGATCTTCGGCGACCTGTCTGTCACCGGAGAGCCGGTAGGCGTACTTGAAGAGACTGTGCCGATGGGTCTCCGCGAGGACCTCAAAGCTCGGCGCCTCAAGCGTCTCCAGCGATGGGGTGGATGCGAGTGCAGCAGAAGCAGACATGGAGGAACTCCCGAAGTCGATGAGTGATCTGCCTGCTCTATCGCAGCTCTCGTGCCATCTTTTAACTTATTGTTTTATAGTGCCTTTATAGAGTTTCGACCCGACGAAGAGAACGTTTCGTTAAAACGATCCGTTGCAACGCGGTATCGGTTCGCTGCAGTGCGGCCATGCGCGGTTGGTCATCAACACGAAATATCTGCGGCGGATGGCTGGTCCTACCCGGTATCCAAGCGCTATCCGCGTCGCGCAGAGGGCTCAACCCGTGAACTGTCTATCCTTTCGCCGGCAACTGCTGGTCGATCCGCAAGGACGAAAAGCCGATCTCCAAGCCCATGCGGCGCAGTGCGCCCCCTGTGCGCGCGCGCTGCAGCGCGCGCTCGCCTTTGAGGCGAGTCTTAAGGCGGCACTCCTCTTGGACAATGCTGACGACGAAGGCGCGCATCGCGAGGACGAGACCGATGACAGCGGCGACGCCGATTCAACGACGTCGGTCTATTGCGCGAACGGTTGCTGAGCGTGACGCCATGTCGACACAGCGACGCGCTCTCAAACCCATCGCCAGCCTGGCGGCCGGCATAGGCCTGATTGCCCTACTGAGCGGAGCGCTCGCGCATGCCGATACAACGGTCGAGGGCCGGGTCAACGGCCTGCGTTGCGCGCAGGGCGGCCATGTCTGCCCGCTCGAGAACCTGGATGCCCACCTCTCGTTCGAGCTGGAGCTGGTGCTATAGCTGTCCGATGGCCAGTACTACTTCCTCACCGGCGAGCGTCAATGGCACCTGCCATCGAGAAAGCGATAGCCAACCCCGGGCTCCGTTCTTAGATAGCGCGGCTCATCGGTGTCTTCACCCAGCTTGTGTCGAATACGACCGACGAAGTTGCGCAGATAATGGGTGTCATTGGTATGGGTCGGTCCCCAGACCTCGCGCAACAGCTGGGTTTGGGTGACGACCTGGTTGGGACTCGAGACCAGCAGCTTGAGAATGGCAAACTCTTTGCGCGTGAGGCGAACCTCTTCGCCCATCACGGACACCAAACGCTTGACCAGATCGATCCGCAGATAGCCGTCATCGTAGACTCCGGCATCGGGCATCGTCGTCGCCCTGGGCAGGCGCAGTAGGTTACGCACACGCGCCAGGAATTCCTGGATGCCGAACGGCTTGGTCACATAATCGTTAGCACCCGCGTCCAACACGGCAACCTTGTCGCTCTCCGATGAGCGCACAGACAGGATCATGACCGGCACGCTCGACCAATGCCGCAGTTCAGTGAGCACCGATTGGCCATCGGCATCGGGAAGACCAAGGTCGAGCACGATCAAGTCCGGCGTCTGGGTCGCCGCGAGCTCGAGACCGTTCCCCGCTGTCTCCGCCTCGATGACCTGATATCCCTGGCTCTTGAGACTGATACGCAGGAAGCGACGGATCTGGTCCTCATCGTCGATGATGAGGATACGGGCCGATGTTGGGCTTTCCGTCATGCGTGCTTGTCGTTACCAGAAATGAAGGGAACGCGACCTGAGAAAAGTGAGTTGTTCACTCACTCCTCTCATCTCACTCCTCTTGTTCGCCGACTGGAGGCTCGGTCAGCGGCAAGCGGATAGCGATGCTGGTTCCCCGACCGCCCGGACCCGGGAACGCCTCGATGCGCCCGCCGTGGGCGCCGATCATGCCGCTGCAGATAGCCAGCCCCAACCCGCTGCCATGCTTGCCGCGATCCCCTTCGCCGCCGGTGAAGAACATGTCGAACACCTGTTCGCGCTGATCGGGCGGAATGCCTGGTCCTTCATCCGAGACCCTGATCAGGAGCTCGGCGCCCTCACGCGTCGCCGCCACCCGCACGTCGCCGCCGTCGGGCGAGAATTTCGCCGCGTTTTCGATGACATTGACCAGCGCCTGCTCGATCAATGCCGGGTGCACATAGAGCAGCGGCAGGCCCGGTTCGATGTTCCTGACCAACCGACACTGGCTCAGCAGCTCGCGGGTGCGGCGCAGCGCCGAGTTGAGAATATCGTCGATGCCGATCCAGTCCCGCTCCAGTTTCAAGGTGCCGTGACCGAGTCGGGTCATGTCGAGCAGATTCTGGATGTAGCGGTTCAGTCGCTCGCCTTCACTGATCACGGCGTCAAGCAGCTCTTGTCTGTCCTTGGTGGAAAGCGCTTCATCCAGCGAACGCAAGCTGCTCGCGGCCCCGATCATCGAGGCCAGCGGGGTGCGCAAGTCGTGCGAGACCGATGACAGCAGCGCGGAGCGCAAGCGCTCGGTCTCTTCCGCGATCTTGGCCTGCTCCAGGGTGGTGGCGAGACCGATACGGGCAATGGCCATCGTCACCTGCGTGATCAGGGCATCGATGGCGGCGAGTTGTTCACTCTGGAAACCTTGGCTTGGTTGATAGACACCGAGCACACCGAAGCAGTCCTGATCGATGGCCAGGGGCAGAAAGCGCCAATCGATCGCCGAGAGGGTTTGGGTTTGAAAGCCGCTCGGTTGCCGGTGATCATAGGCCCACTGTGCCGCCGACCAGGCCTTGTCATTCAGCGCCAGCTCGTCCTGTGAGGCGGCTGCCAGTGCCATCTGACCGCCATCACTGGGTGCGAGCAGCACGACCGGCACGTGCAGATGCTCGGCGATGGCCAGGGTCGCCTCGCGATGGACCGTCGCGAGGTCGACCGCAGCCGCCAGGCGGCGGCTCAGGGACAGCAGCCGTTGCGTCTGTTCATTGGTGCCGCGCAGCGCGAGCACCTGGTGGCGCAGACGACCAGCCAACTGGCCGCCGATCAGGCCCATGATCAGAAAAAAACCGACGGTCACCAGCTCATGCGTGCGAGACATGGCAAAGGTGTAACGCGGCTCGGTAAAGAAGAAGTTATAGGCGGCAGCGCTCAGGACCGCAGCGATCAATGCCGGGCGCATGGCCGTGCGCACCGCGACCAGCAACACGGCGGTCAGGAAGACCAACGACAAGCTGGGCAAGGGAACCAGTGGTTCGATGGCGGCGGCAACCCCGGTCGCCGCCGCGACCACAACCAGTAACAGGACATAATCACGCGCGGGCTCAAGTCGCCGGAGCCAGCGTCGACGTCGCCGCACGCGGGCCGACCTTGAGGCCACGAAGGTGATCTCGAACTCCTCGGCCTGGCGCAACAGGCGTTGACTCAAGGTGGTGCCAAAGCGTCCTGCCCAGGGTCGCTGCCGACTCCGTCCGACCACCAGGGTGGTGGCATTGTGCTCGCGCGCGAAGGCGATCAATTCCTCCACGGGATCGTGGCCGCGCAGCGTGACAGGTTCGCCGCCGAGACGCGCGGCCAGCTCGAAGGTGCGCTCGACACCGGCCTGCTGTTCCGGGCCGGTGTCGCCGCGATCGACGAACACCACGCTCCAGGGCGCCCGACGCCGCTCGGCGAGGCGTCGGCCGAGGCGCACCAGCTCATCACCATTACCGACGCCATCAACGGCGACAACGATGCGCGCGCGCACCGGCCAGGGACCCGCGACCCCCTGAGTGCGCATGACCTCGCGCACATCGCGATCGATGCGCTCAGTCACGGTCTGCAAGGTCAGCTCGCGCAGGGCCGACAGATTGGTCGGACTGAAGAAGCCATCAAGAGCCGCGCGGGCCTGTTCCGGGACGTAGACCTTGCCCTGCTTGAGCCGCTCGATCAGCTCGCGAGGTGTCAGATCCACCAGCACGACGTCGCGCGCCGCGCTGAGCAGGGTGTCCGGAACCGTCTCCCGCATGCGCACGCCGGTGATGCGTGCAACCGCATCGTTCAGACTCTCCAGGTGCTGGATATTGACCGTGGTCCAGACATCGATGTCGTGTTCTAGCAGTTCCTCGATATCCTGATAACGGCGTGGATGGCGGGTCCCGGGAATGTTGCGATGGGCCAGTTCGTCGATCAGCACCGCGGCTGGCGCGCGTTTGAGAATGGCATCCAGGTTCAGCTCCCGAAACTGCGCGCCGCGATACTCGAGCGGCAGCAGCGGGATGGACTCCAGTCCCTCGCACAGCGCCTCGGTTTCCTGCCGGCCATGGCTCTCGATGATCCCGATGACGATATCGGCGCCCTCGTGCCGCGCCTCGCGCGCCGCCTCCAGCATCTTGTAGGTCTTGCCAACGCCGGGGAAGGCGCCTAGAAAGATCTTGAGCGCCCCGTGACGCTCGCGCGTGATGGCCGATAGCAGGGCCTGGGGGTCGGGCCGATCGTTCACTGTCGCATTCATGGTCGTTCCAACCTGAATCTCTCCTGGTTTGTCGTCACTTCCGCCAAGGCCGGTTGAACCAAAAGGCCGGGGATGGGCCATCCCCGGCCATGCGCTGCAGTGCCCAGACTGATGCCTACCTGGTGACCGGCTCAGCGTCGAGCCCATCCAGGGCCAGGTTCAACTGCAGCAGATTGACGCGCGGCTGTCCCAATACGCCCAACACGGGCCGTTCCACATGTCCGGCCACGAAGGCCGCGACGGCTGCTCGGGGCAGCCCGCGCGCGGCGGCGACCCGGTCGATCTGAAGTTCAGCGGCCGCCGGGCTGATGTGGGGATCGATGCCCGACCCGGAGGCGGCGATGAGATCGACAGGGATCGCCATCGGTTCCACGGCGTTGGCGGCGGCGATCTCGCTTGAGCTGGCCGCCGCCCGGTCGCGCAGCGCCGGGTGGCTCGGCGCCCAATTGGAACCCGAGACGCCAAAGGGATCGTAGCCGGCAGCCGAGGGACGGCCGTGGAAGTAGCCCGGTGCCTTGAACGGCTGACCGACCAGCGCCGAGCCGATCACCGTGCCATCGCGTTCGACGAGGCTGCCGGTGGACTGCGTAGGAAACAGCACGCCACCGATCGCCACGGTGACCAGCGGGTAGAGGACGCCGCACAGCAGCATCAGCACCAAGGCGCCGCGCAGTGCCGCCAGCCAGCTTTTTACAGGACTCGCGAGGGACTTCAGAGCAACGGATTGGGTTCTTTTCATGACGGTCTCCTACATCAGCAAACCAAGACCAAGATCGATGAGCTTGATCGCCGGGAACGGCAGCAACAGCCCGCCCAGACCGTAGATCAACAGGTTGCGGCGCAGCAGCGCATCGGCACTGATCGGGCGGATGCGCACCCCGCGCAGCGCGAACGGGATCAGCGCCGGGATCACCAGGGCGTTGAAGATCACCGCCGCCAACACCGCCGTGGCCGGGCTGTTGAGCTGCATGATGTCGAGCGCCTGCATGGCCGGCACGCTGGCGATGAAGATGGCCGGCAGGATGGCGAAGTATTTCGCCACGTCATTGGCCAGCGAGAAGGTGGTGAGCGCGCCACGGGTGACCAGCAACTGCTTGCCGATCTCCACCACCTCCAGCAGCTTGGTCGGATCGGAATCGAGATCGACCATGTTGCCGGCCTCCTTGGCGGCCTGGGTGCCGGAGTTCATCGCCAGCCCGAGATCGGCCTGCGCCAGGGCCGGCGCGTCGTTGGTGCCGTCGCCCATCATGGCGACCAACCGCCCCTGCGCCTGTTCGCGCCGAATGTAGTCCAGCTTATCCTCCGGCGTGGCCTCGGCGATGTAATCGGCCACACCGGCCTCTGCGGCGATGGCGGCGGCGGTGAGCGGATTGTCGCCGGTGATCAGCACCGTGCGCACACCCATGGCGTGCAGCCGCTGGAAGCGTTCCTTGATGCCGGTCTTGATGATGTCGGACAAGGGCACGACGCCCAGCACCCGGTCGTCCTCCGCGACCACCAGCGGGGTGGCGCCGCCACGTGCCACCCGCTCCACCAGTGCGCTGGTCTCGTCGGGATAGCTGCCGCCGTTCTCGGTGACGAAGCGGCGGATGGCATCGGGCGCGCCCTTGCGGATGCGACGGCCGTCGGGCTGGTCGATCCCTGAGAGGCGGGTCTTGGCGGAAAACGCCAGGACGCGCGCCTCAGGGTCGGCCTCGACGGTCGCCCCGCGATCACTCGCCAACGCCACGATGGACTTGCCCTCCGGCGTGGGGTCGGCCAGTGACGCAAGCGAGGCCGCATCCCTCAACTGCTCGGGGGCAATCTTGGCCAAGGGCAGGAAGTCGCTGGCCTGGCGGTCGCCGTGGGTGATGGTGCCGGTCTTGTCCAGCAGCAGGGTGTCGATGTTGCCGGCCACCTCCACCGCCTTGCCCGACTTGGCGACCAGGTTGGCGCGCATGGCCCGATCCATGCCGGCGATGCCGATGGCCGGCAGCAGCCCGCCGATGGTGGTGGGGATCAGGCAGACCAGCAGCGCCACCAGCACCGGCACTGGCACCGGCACTGGGACCTCGCCGCCGACAAAGGCGGCGAAGGGCACCAGCGTCGCCACGACGATGAGGAACACCATGGTCAGCGCCGCCAGTAGCACGGTGAGCGCGATCTCGTTCGGCGTCTTTTGCCGCTTGGCGCTCTCCACCAGCGCGATCATGCGATCCAGCAACGACTGGCCCGACTCCACCGTCACCTCGACCAGGATGCTGTCGGTCAGCAGCTTGGTGCCGGCACTGACGCCGCTGTTGTCGGTGCCGGCCTCGCGCAGCACCGGCGCCGATTCGCCGGTGACCGCCGACTCGTTGATGCTGGCGGCGCCGTCGATGATCTCGCCGTCGGCCGGAATCAGCTCGCCGGCCAGCACCCGCACCCGATCGCCGCGACGCAGGGCGGTGGCGGGCACCGACTCTTCAGCGTCCCCCCGCACGCGCCGGGCCACGAGCTGCTCCCGGGTCGAGCGCAGGCTCTCGGCCTGCGCCCGGCCCCGCGCCTCCGCCAGGGGCTCGGCGGCATTGGCAAAGAGCAGGGTGAACAGCAAGACGAGGCTGATCGCCAGATCGAAGCCCCAGGGACGACCGGCCAGCAGATCGGCGCCGGTCAGCCACAGGGTCACCAGGGTGCCGACCCCGACCACGAACATCACCGGATTGCGCGCCAGCCAGCGCGGGTCGAGCCGCCGCAGCGACTCACCCGCCAAGCGGACTAGGGTCTCGGCATTCAGAAGTTTCGATGCGTTGCGTCGATGTTTCATGATAGTTCCTCGAAGGGATCAGCCCGCCAGTGACAGGGACTCGGCGACCGGCCCCAGGGCCAGGACCGGGAAGAAGCTGAGCAGGGCGAACATCAGGATCACGCCCAGGGTCAGCACGGCGAAGGTGGGCGTTTCCACGGCCAGGCTGCCCGAGGTGGTGGGCGCGACACGCTTGCCCGCCAGGTGGGCGGCCAGCGCCAGAGGCGCCAGGATCGGAATAAACCGCCCGAGGATCAGCGCCACCGCACAACTGACATTCCACCAGACCGTATCGTCACCCAGCCCCTCGAAGCCGGACCCGTTGTTGGCGAACGCCGACGTGTACTCATAGAGCACCTGACTCAGGCCATGGAAGCCAGGGTTGGAGTTCTGCGCCAGGCCCGGAATCGCGACCGCCGTGGCGGTCAGCCCGAGGATCAAAAGCGGCTGGATCAGCAGCGCGATGCAGATCAGCTTGATCTCCTTGGCCTCCAGCGCGCGGCCGTAGACTTCCGGCGAGCGGCCCACCATCAGGCTGCCGAGGAAGACCGCGAGCAGCAGAAACAACAGGAAGTTGATCAGCCCCACGCCAACCCCGCCGAAGGTGGCGTTGATGAACATATCCATCAGCAGCGAGGCGCCGCCGAGTGGGTTGAACGAGTCATGCATGCCGTTCACCGAGCCGTTCGAGGTCTGAGTGGTGAAGCTGCCCCAGAGCGCCGTGGCCGTGGCGCCGAAGCGCACCTCCTTGCCCTCCAGATTCGGCCCCTCGGCGGCGAGGCCGGCAAAGGCGGCGTTAGGTTGGTTCTCCGACCAAAGATTGATGCCCGTCAGGACCACCGACATCGACAGCATCACGCCCATCACCAGGATCGCCAGACGCCGCCGGCCCGTCAGATAGCCGGCCATGAACACCAGGGCCATTGGGATCAGCACGATGGCGACGGTCTCGACGAAGTTGGACACCGGCGTCGGGTTCTCTAGCGGCACGGAGCTGTTCGGCCCGTACCAGCCGCCACCGTTGGTGCCCACCTGCTTGATCGCGACCATGGGCGCCACCGGGCCGACCGGGATGCGCTGCTCGGCAAGTGCCGCGCTGGCATCAAGCGGGGTGGCGGTCTGTGCGCCTTCAAGGGTGTTGGGCACCCCCTGCCAGGCGAGCAGTAGCGCGGTGATGAAGGCCAACGGCAGCATCAGCCGGACAATCGCGCGGACCAAGTCAGCATAGAAGTTACCGACCGATACAGGGCCGTCACTGGTCGTCGCCGTTTCCTCCCGTCGCGCGAATGCCGTGCGCAGGATGGCGACCAGCGCCGCGATGCCCGCTGCTGGCGTGATCACCTGCAGGCTGACGATAGCGACCAGATGCGCGAAATAGGACAGTTGCGCCTGACCCGAGTAGTGCTGCTGGTTGGTATTGGTGATGAAGGACGCTGTGGTGTGCAGCGCCAGATCCCAGCTCATGCCCGCGATGCCATCCGGGTTCAGCGGCAGCCGCCCCTGCTGCATCAGGATCACCAGAACGATGAGACCAAGGATGACGTGTAGCTTGAGCAGCGCCTTGCCGTAGTCTTTCCAACTCATCGGGGCAAGGGGTTGAACGCCGATGGCGCGATGGATCACCCACTCGATAGGGCCAAACACCCGATCAAGCGCGGTCGGTGTTGGCGAATAGATCGCCGCCAAGTAGCGCCCCAACGGCCAGGCTAGCAGCAACGCGGCCGCGTAGATGAGCAGAACCTCATTCATAGCTGGTCCTCCCATTCAATGAACAGGAAACACAGCCCGAACAGGGCGACGAGAATCACTGCGCTGACGATGCCCATGGCTAAAACCTCTCGGGCCGCAGCAGGGCGACCGACAGATAGACGAGCAAGGCCAGCACGACGAACAGGAGGATGGCGTACACGATGACCTCACACAGCGTTGTTGACTGACGCTGGAAAGGTTAGAGAGCGCGGGCGTCACAGCGCTAGGCGCCGGCGGGAGAATGGCGTCACAAAGGCGTATTATTTTGCCGCAGCGCGCTTGCCCGCGAGCCAGCGAGACTCGCTGTCGTTTTTGCAAGTTGGCGCCCAAGGGCTAGAATCACCGCCATTCTTGGAATCGCGACCCGAATAACGTCGATGTCAACACAACAAAAGCGCAGTTTCGCCGTGATCGGCCTCGGCACCTTCGGCACCACGGTCGCCTCGGAGCTGGCGCGGTTCAACAACCATGTGCTGGGAATCGATATCCTGGAGCGAAGCGTGGCCAACGTCGCCGAGACGCTGGCCGAGGCGTTGATCGCCGACGGGCGGGACGAGCAGGCGTTGCGCGAGGCTGGCGTCGGTAATTACGACGTGGCAGTGGTGGCCATCGGCGAAGAGCTCGAGGCCAACATCCTCTGCACCATGAACGTCAAGCTGCTCGGTGTGCCCACCGTTTGGGTCAAGGCGATCAGCCGCACCCATCACCGCATCCTGAGCAAGATGGGCGCGGATCGCGTGATCCAGCCCGAGCAGGAGATCGGCCGCCACATCGCGCAGATGCTGCACAATCCGTTGGTGCGCGATTATGTGAGCCTTGGCAACGGCTTCCATGTGGTGGATTTCCGCGTGCCCGAAAGCCTCGCGGGAAAACGGATCGATGAGCTGAGACTGAGCGATGACTTTGACGTGCGCGCGCTTGGCCTGATGCGCGGCTCGGAGTTCCTCTCCTGCGAGAGTGGCAGCGCAGAACTACAAACCGACGACAAGCTGTTGCTGCTGGGGCGCCGCGAGAACATGCGGCGCCTCGGTGACAGCCTCTGATCTGCGCTCTGGTTCGGGTCATGCGCCTGAAGTGGATTAGAAAGGGCGGGCGGCTCCAGATCCCGCCACCCGCGATCCTCGCCTTGCTCTACGCGGCGCTGATCGCCGCCGGCGCCGGATTATTGAAACTGCCGGTCGCAACGCCGGAGCCGATCTCCTGGTCCGATGCCCTCTTTACCGCCACCTCGGCGGTCACCGTCACGGGCCTGGTGGTGATCGATACCGGCAACCAGCTGACCCTGTTCGGACAGACCGTGGTCATGCTGCTGATCCAGCTCGGCGGGCTTGGGCTCATGACCTTCGCGGTGCTGGTCTTGACCATGCTGGGCCTGCCGCTGAGCATCTCGCATCGTATCTACCTGCGCGACGACCTCAACCAGACTTCGATCACCGATCTGCTGGCGCTGGTGCGCGGCATCATCAAGGTGGTGCTGGCCTGCGAGCTGCTCGGCGTGGCGCTGCTTGCCATCGTCTTCGTGCCCGAGTTCGGCTGGGCAGAGGGACTCTGGCAAGCGCTGTTCCACACGGTCTCGGCCTTCAATAACGCCGGCTTCGCGCTATTCCCGGATAGCCTGTCGCACTGGGTCGGCAACCCGATCATCAACCTTGTGGTGCCAGCGCTGTTCATCTTCGGCGGCCTCGGCTTCGTCGTCGTCACTGAGCTTTACGGCAAGCGCGGCTGGCGCCGTTTTTCGCTGCACACCAAGCTGATGATCGTCGGCACGCTGAGCCTGATCCTCTGGTCGGTGCTCCTGTTCGCCGCGCTGGAATGGACCAACCCGGCGACGCTAGGTGGTCTCGATGGCATCGCCGAGCGGCTCTGGGCCAGTTGGTTTCAGGGGGTGACGACGCGCACCGCCGGGTTCAACACCGTCGATATCGGCGGCATCCATGAGAGCACGGCGATGATGTTCATGTCGCTGATGGTGATCGGCGGCGGCAGCACATCGACGGCGGGCGGCATCAAGGTGACCACCTTCATCGTGCTGCTGCTGGCCACCCGGGCCTTTTTCAAACGCCGCTCGCAGCTTCACGTCTTTGGACGCAGCCTCGGGGCCGAGGAGGTCATGAAGGTCCTGGCGCTGGCCATGGTGAGCCTGATGACAGTGCTGGTCGCCATCTTCTTGATCATGCTCACCCACGACGGTGATTTCCTCGACGCCGCCTTCGAGGTCACCTCCGCGTTCGGCACGGTCGGTCTCTCGCGCGGCACCACCGGCGCGTTGGACGAGCTGGGCCGGGCGGTGATCATTGCGGTGATGTTCATCGGGCGCGTCGGGCCGCTGACGCTCGGCTTCTTCCTGGCCACGCGAGCCAAGGCTCGGGTGGCCTATCCGGCGAGCAAGGTGTTTCTCGGATGAGCTTATCCAACTCGCGCTGAACGCCCGCCTGCTGGTCACCGTGCTAAAGCCCAAGACGAGGTGGACTGATTGATGGAAGCCGCCTCTAAAGACCTCGCCTGCGCCTTCAGTGACAATGAGCCGGAGTACGGAGCGGATGGTGCCAGTGCTTGCCTGAGACACCACCCGCTCAGACCGGAGCGGCACAGCTGGCACCCTCCACCGAGCGGCCCAGGTGCAGCAGCTCGATACGCTCGGGGCGCTCCA
>NZ_JCAQIA010000003.1:0-148936 GCF_059621085.1 Halochromatium sp. NSM3
GGAGGCGCAGGGCCACCCGTTGGGCTTCGCGCTGACGCCCTTCTTGGCGGCCTTCTTGGCGGCCTTCCTGCCGGCCTTCCTCTCGGCCTTCCTCCAGCCAAAGCGGCTGGTTCTTGGCGACAATCTCGCGATAGGCGCGGGTCTGTTCGAGTGGGGTCAGTTCACCGAGCATAACGAGGATCTCCTCTGTTAATCGAAGACGAATTCGTCAGCATCATCGGCATCCGCTGTTGTCGATGGCTGCGCCGGTTCGGCGTCCCTGTCCGAGTCGGACAGTTTCGGCTCAGTCAACGCCTCTGTGTCGACGGCCAGTTCCGATTCAGGCTCCGGCTCCGCCACCGGCTCCCAAGCATGCGCGATGCAACCCTCGGCGATCAAGTAACGCTCGCCCAGCTGCGGATCGATGTCGGCCAGCAGCGCATAGGTCAAATCCTTGATGCCAAAAGCCGTGTGCAGCAAGAACGAGAGCTTCTGGCGCTGATCGTCGCTGAGTCTGGCCCAGCGCTCGGCGCTGGGGATGAACAGCGCATCGGCACCGGTCAGCTCGGTGCTTTGCGGTTTCAAGAGGTCAGTGCGCTCGGGAAAATGGCTGGCGTGCGTCATGCTCTCGAAGCGGTAGAAGCGAAAGCCGTGGCGCGCGGCCCAGTGCTGCAGCTCGGCTAGAGTCGGCTGGCGCTCGTGGGTGGGCTGGAAGGCGATGCGCACCTGGATCAGCAGGCTGTCCTTGAGCGCCTGGTCGCCGTGCTCGAGGATGCTGTTGGCGTCGCTGAGGTCATCGAGGATGAGCCAGTCGAGACTCTCCAGTCCCTCGATCTGGTTGAGCGCGATCGTGTTGATCGGCAATTCGGTGAGCACGCGCGCGCCTTGCCGCTGGCATGTCGGCGGCAGTTGCTCCTCTGACAGCGGTTTCAGCGGACTGGAGAAGGCGGGGTCGAGGCAGACCCGCAGTTGCGCGGGCTGGCCGTCGCCGAGCACCGCGTGCTGGACCAGTTGCAGGTGCGCCTGATTGGCGAAACGCGCCGGCGATGGCAGGCGGCTGGCGGGGTCGAAGACCACCAGGCCGAAGGTATCGAGCGCCAGGAGGTCTTCCAGCCCCGGTTGCGTCAGCAGTCGCGCGCTGTTGTCGATGACCACGAGCCGGCCTGGGAGATCCCAGGAGAAGCGGGGCTTGGCGCGCCCGGTCGGCTGCGGGGCCGACTGCGCGTCGGTCTGGGCCGCCGCGCGCGCCGCCGAGGGGTGGGCCAGCGGCGCCGGCAGCGCCAGTTGCTCGGGCGCCGACTCGCCCTCGAACCAGACCTCGCCGTCGTCATCGAAACTCAACGCCGCCGCTGACTTGCCGGCGCAGTAGCGCTGCCAGATGGCGCGCAGCGCGCGGGTGAAGTGATTGGCAAAGCGCGCACCATCGCAGACCGGGGACGACTGCAGCACCTCGCGCAGGCTGCGACGAATGATCGCCAGGTTGTCGAGATCGCCGGCCAATTCGAGCACGCGCTGGTGATAGACCTCCCAACTCTCGGCGACCAGCTCCGGCAGGCCGGCGTTGATCAGATGCGTAGCGCTGTGGCGCCCGGCAAAGGTGGGGCCGGGATGGGTGACCACGGGCACGCCCATCAGCAGCGCCTCGCAGGTGGTCAGCCCGCCGGAGTACGGCCAGGGGTCGAGGGCGATGTCGACCTGGTTGTAGCACGCCAGCAGCACTCCATGCGCGGCGGGGCCTTCGATGCGCAGGCGCTCCTCGGTGATGCCGTGCGCCAGCAACTGCTCCTTGATGTGCCGCGTCAGCCCGGCATCATTGAACTGATGGCCTTTCAGATAAAGCCGGGAATTGCCGGTGGCCTGCAGCAGCTTGGCCCACTGCGCCAGCAGCCGATGATTGAGCTTGGTCGGGTTGTTGAAGCAGCCAAAGGTGATAAATCCATTGCGCCGCGCCGGCAGCTCGGCGACTGGCGGGGCATAGCGCGGCGGGTCGTAGCAGATATAGTCGTCCGGCAGGCGGATGAGTTTCTCGGTGTAATCCTCATCCACGCCAGGCGGCGTTTCCACCGCGTCCGAGAGTAGATAATCGATCGCCTCGACGCCGCTGGTATTGATCAAGCCGCCGACCCATTTCACGATCAGCGGCGCCGGCGCGCGGGCGACCGCCCGCATGCGGTTACCGGCATTATGGCCGGAGAGTTCGAGCAGGATGTCGATCTGATCGGCCTGAAACCGCGCGTAGACCTGATCGTCGCTTAGATAGGCGATGCTGTGCCAGACTTGGGCGTGCGCCTTCAGGCGCTCGGTGATCGGGTCTTCTGTGTTGCTGGAGGAATAGAAGAACAGCTCGAAATGGCCGGCCGGCAGCTGTTCGATGGCGCGGGTGATCATGGCGCCGACCGGATGCCCGCGAAACCCATCGGAGACTAGGCCCAGACGCAGCACGCGGTCCGGTGACCGATCGCTGGGCACGGGACGCCGCACCGGCGTCTTGGGCGCAAACAGCTCGTTCCAGCGCCAACAGGCCTCGGTGATCATCGCCGGCGGGATGTCGGGATGATAGTGCATCACGGTCAGCTTGTTGGAGTAGGCGTAATACGAATCCCTCTCGATCCGCGCGTAATGGGCAATCGCCTCATCGAAACGCCCGAGGTCCTTTTCGACATTGGCCAGGTTATTGGCCGCCGCGACGCTCTCTGGCTTCAAATCCAGCGCTTTCTTGAAGGCTGAGGCGGCGTGTTCGTATTGATACAGCCCTCTGTACGCATTGCCGAGGGTATTGAAGTTGTGCGCATCGTCGGGCGCATACTCACAGGCCAGTTCGGCGTGATGCACGGCCTCTGTATACTTGTTCTCCGAGTTCAGGAGACAGGCCAGGGAATCGTGCGCGTGGGCGTCCTTTGGCTTCTGTGCAAGGGCTTGTTCGAGAAGCTCGCGTGTGCGCGCATACTGGCCGAGATGGAAATGACAGTCGCCCAACAGGATCAGCAGCTCGGGATCATCCGGCTGCGCGCTCAGGGCCTGCTCGAGGTGAGGCAGCGCCGCCTCGAAGCGCTGCTCCTTGTGCAACCGCTGCCCTTTGGCCCGCGCCTTACTCGCCTGTTTGCGCGCCATGGCGTCTCGTGCCTGCTGTGCCATGCTTCGTTCTCCGGCGCCGCGCGCCTGATGCAGACAAAAAATCGGCCTCGCAAGGAGGCCGATCGGGTTAAAACCGTCGCACCGCTGGCGCCGTAGCGCCAGCGGCGTTCAGCCTGGGGTTAGCCGAGCAGCGAGAGCACGTTCTGCGGGATCTGGTTGGACTGGGCCAACACCGAGGTTCCGGCCTGCTGCAGGATCTGCGCACGCGTCATGTTGGCCACTTCCTTGGCGTAGTCGGCATCCTCGATCCGAGAACGGGCGTCGGAGAGATTGATCGAGTTCGTCTCCAGGTTACTGATCGCATCCATGAAGCGGTTCTGGATCGCGCCCAGGTTGGAGCGTAGGCTGTCGATCTGGTTGATCGCGTCATCCAGCCTCGCCATCGGATCGGTCGTGCCGCCACGACTCAGGTCGGTGAAGGCCATGGTGGTACCGTCAAGCTCGAAGTCGATAGTGGTAGTAGTTACATCACCTTCCGCCGGATCCAGGGAGATGTAGAAACTGGTGGTGACACCACTCTCGACCAGCAGACCGCGGGACGCCAAATTTTCGATTTCCGCCGTGTTGGTGGTGTTAATCGTTACTTCAGCAAAGAGATTCCCCTTGTTATCCATCTGAGCGGTCGTATTAAGAGTAATGCCGGCATCACTCATACCAATCCGCGCAGCGAGTTCGCCATCGAAATCGGCGGCCTCAGTGATAGTAATGGTGTCGACCTCAGTCGTCTCCCCAAAGTGACGGGTCAGCGCGGTGTTATCCGCGTCAATGCCGGCAGCGGTCGCATCAAAGTCGATCGTCGCCGAGACGGTACCACCAGCGCTCGTCACCTCAGCCGGGCCGGTGACATTGAAGGTGCCGATGCCGAGCGTCGCGGAGGTGATCTCCTCCATGCCGATATCGATCCGCTCGCCATCGTTGGCGCCGACTTGAATGCCGAGGTTGAAGTCCGTGCCCAGCACGGTGGTGCCGTTGAAGTCGGTCTCGGCCGAGATGCGGTCGATCTCCAAAAGCCGCTGGGAGATTTCGTCCTGGATCGATTGCAGGTCGTTGGCGCTGTTGGTGTCGTTGGCGGCCTGCACGCTCAGCTCGCGAATCCGCTGCACGTTGTCGTTGATCATGTCGAGCGCGCCTTCGGCGGTCTGCGCGATCGAGATACCATCGTTGGCGTTGCGCATCGCCTGGTTGAGGCCGGTGATCTGCGAGGTGAAGCGGTTAGCGATGGCCTGACCGGCGGCGTCGTCCTTGGCGGCGTTGATGCGCAGGCCCGAGGACAGGCGCTCCATCGCGGTGGTGAGGTCGTTCTTGCTGCCGTTCAGGTTCTGCTGGGCGATCAGCGAGGTGATGTTGGTGTTAATGACGGACATGATGTGCTCCTTCAGAGACGTGGTGAGAGCGTCAGGTCAGTGGCTGTCGCAAGGACCGCCAGGGCCTGTCGCAACGGCACCTGTGTTGGCCGTTGCTTTAGGTTAACGGCCGCGCCGGCGGAAACTTTAGGACGAGAATGTGATTTTCTTCACACTCGCCGCCGCGCGTGGGACGCGGCGCGGCGAGAGATGCCGAGCGGGGGCGTGGCGCGGCTACAGATAACGCACGGCGGTGATGGTCAGGCCGACGCCAGTGGCGATGAAGCCGACCAACCACAGAAAGTGGCGGTCGTGACGCTTGAGCATCTCATCGAAGCGTTTGTCGACTTACTTGAAGCGTTTATCGACCTGCTCGAAGCGCTTATCGACCTGTTCGAAGCGTTTGTCCATCTGCTTCTGCATCGATTCGATGCGTTTGTCGACCTGCTCGAAGCGCTGGTTCATGTCCGCGCGCATCGTGGTGAAGCGCTCGTCCATGCGGTCGAAGCCCTCGCGCATCAACTCGCGCTGGTGCTTGAGTTCTTCTTCCACCCGCACCATGCGCTCACGCAGTTCGATCTCGTAGACCGCCGTCGGCTTGCCAAGGCTCTGCTCGGCAAGCCACTCCCCGAGGTGGGTTTTGATGAAGACGATGTCTTCTTCGGCTAGAGCCATAGTGGTCGCGCTCGCGGTTGGTTGATGGCGCTGAGGCGTAAAGGCTAATGGAGCGCGGTGAGGCGGGCAAGGCGGGCGACCTAGTTGTTTGGCCCCGACACATCAATCAGTGCGGGTCAGCCGAGCGCAAGGCCTCGATCTGCGCGAGGCCGAGGCCCGTCGCCTGGGCGATCTGCGCGTCTGTGAGTACGCCCAGGGCGATGAGGTTGCGGGCCGTGGCCTGAGCGGTTTCCAGGCGGCCTTTCTGTATCCCGATCTGCTCACCTTCCTGGCGTCCTTCCTGACGTCCTTCCTGACGGCCTTGCTGGCGGCCTTCCTGGCGTCCTTCCTGGCGGCCTTCCTGGCGCTCGCGCTGTGCCCAGGTTTCCAGGTTCTCGGCTAACATGGTTTTGTCCTCGATGAGTGAATGGATGTGTGTGAGGTCGATCTGCGCGCCAAGTCGCTTGAGATGACGCTTGAGCCAGCGGGTGATGAGCACATCGAAGCGGGCCTTGTTCGGGTCGGCTTGGATCAGGCGCACCAGGCGATCGACGGCCGTTTGCAGCGAGGCGCGATCCCGGGAGGCGATCTCGACCTCGAACACACCGCTCAGGGGGCTGTCGATCAGGCTCAGTTGCTCAGGCGTGTAGCGGCCTTCGTCGATCAAATAGTAGCGCAGCTGCGGCTGGTAGGTGCGTAAGAACGGCGGTGGCTCGGGGCGGATCTGGTCGCGGATGTCCTCGGCGGCTGTCCACCGCGAGAGGCCATTGTAGAGCAGGATCGGTAGGATCGGCGGCAGGCCTTTAGCCGGCGTGGTGACCTGGGTCTTGAGCAGGTGCTGATAGAAGCAGGCGACGTAGTGGAGCATGCGCAGCGGCATGGTCGGATCGACCGTGGATTGGCATTCGATCAGCAGGTAGAGGAACACCCGTTCGGTGACGCCCTGCCAGTGTATTTGTACTGACCAGACGACGTCCTCGAAGCGCTCCTCGAACAGCGGCGTGATGTAGTTCCCGCTGTGGTTCTCGAGCGTCGAGAAATCCATCAGCGCGGCGATCTCGGCGGGGGCGAAGCCTTCGATCAGTTGCTGGACGAACTCGGGGTGGCTGAACAGCGCCTTGTAGCCGGTATCGTGGTGCTTGGCCATGCGTTGCAAGCCCCCGGGGAGCCCCCTGGCCTCAATGGAAAATCGTCTCGGGCGTCTCGGCGCTGAGGATGCGATCTAGCCAGGTTTCCAACTGCTCCAACTCGGCGGCTTCGATGCGCTCGCGGTGCGCTTGTGCCGCTTCGGGGCCGAATTTCTGAGTGAGTTGGCGCAGTAGTGTCCTGGCTTCGCCCTGCTGCACGCCCTGTTGCAAGCCCTGCTGCAAGCCCTTCTGAATCCCCGCGCGTTCAACGGTGGTCACATATGGCATACGCTGTTGCTCCTCGTAGGTATAGAGTTGTTGACGAAAGTCCGCCTCCAACGCCTCGGGCAGGCGGATCATCCAGTCGATGAGGCGGAAGAGTTCTAGGATCAAGGCGCGCTCATCGCCGCACTCGTACATCAAGCGGATCAGGCGGAATTTCCAGCCTTTGAGCGTTTCGGCGTCCTGGGTGACCTTGGCGCGGATCTGGGATTGGTGCTACTCGCAAGTGTAGCGCGGAACAGAAATCGTCCTATACTGCGCCGCCCGACACAATCCACAATCGACGAGGCCGATTTCGATGGCGAGTGCTCCCAGCCAGTCCCTGGAAACCTTTCCCAACCCCCAGCCCGAGCGCGACTATACGATCCGCATCCGCGTGCCAGAATTCAGCTGCCTGTGCCCCAAGACCGGCCAGCCGGATTTCGCCGAGCTGACCTTGGAATATGTGCCCGAGGCGGCCTGTGTCGAGCTGAAATCGCTGAAGCTCTATGTCTGGTCATATCGCGACGAAGGGGCCTTTCACGAGGCGGTGACCAACCGCATTCTCTCTGATCTGGTGACCGCCACGGAGCCGCGATTCATGCGTCTGACCGCCGATTTCAATGTCCGTGGCGGCATCTATACCACTGTGGTCGCCGAGCATCGGGCCGACAACTGGCGCGCGCCGGTACCGGTAACGCTGCCGTGACGCTCAGCGCCGAGGCGCGCTGCTGGATCGGCCTCGACCTTGGCACCTCCGGCTGCCGCGCCGTGGCGATCGATGCCGAGGGCGTGGTGATCGCCGCAGCGAAGACCGCGCTTGTCGAGCAAGACCCGCAGGCCTGGTGGAACGCACTCATCGAGGTGCTAGGCGCACTCGGCGCGTCGCTGAATGGCCACCGTCCGCAAGCCCTCTGCCTCGATGGCACCTCGGCGACGAGCAGGCCGGTTATCAGCGTCTATGCGCCTTGGGCGCGCCCTCGCCTACCCGCATCCTCAGCACCGGTGGCGGTGCCCGAAATCCGACCTGGAGCGCGATTCGCAGCCGCGTACTCGGGCTTGCGGTGGAAAGCGCACCGCAGCAAGAGGCCGCTTACGGCGCGGCCTTGCTGGCGCGCGGTGATTGGCACCCGTGAATAATTTGGCACAATGCACCTTTCTTAGAATCGGTTGTCATCGCCATGGCCCAGCAAGTCCTTAAGGTTCCGCCGACCAAGAACACCCTGCTCGCGCTGAAGAAGCAGACCAAGTTCCTCGAGGAGGGGCATGATCTCCTCGAGCGCAAGCGCGAGCTGCTCACGCGTCTGGTGTACGAGCGTATCGGCGAATACCGGCGCCTGCGCGAGGAGGCCGAGCGTGGGCTCGCCGAGGCCTATCGCTGCCTCGGTATCACCCATCTGCGCATGGGCAGTCGCGGCTTGAATCAGGCCGCGCTGGGCGCCGGGCCGGGGCTGCGCGTCGATATCCTGCCGCGACGCTCGCTCGGTGTGGAGTACCCGGCGGTGACCGCCAAGCGCCTGCCGATCAAGCCGGTCGGGCTCCTGGGCACCGATGCCAGCTTCGATAATACCCGCGAGCACCTGGCCGAAGCCGCCGTGCTCTTGGCCCGGCTTGGCGAGGTCGAGATCGCCCTCTATCGGCTGATGGAAGAGCAGCGCAAGGCGCAGAAACGGGTCAACGCGCTCAAGTACAACATCATCCCGCTCTATCAGCGCAGCATCCATTTCATCCAGTCCGCGCTCGAGGAAGAGGAGCGCAACACGCTATTCCAAGTCAAGGTGCTGCGCGAGCGGGCGATCGTCTGAGCCGCGCGCGCGACGAGCCCGCCATGAACAAAGACCAGCGCAGGGCGATCTTCGAGCGGTTACGCGCGGCTAACCCCAGCCCCACCACCGAACTCCATTACCGCTCGCCTTTCGAGCTGCTGATCGCCGTGATCCTCTCGGCCCAGGCCACCGACAAGGGCGTCAACAAGGCCACCAAGCAGTTGTTCGCGCGCGCCAACACGCCGGCGGCGATCCTGGCCTTGGGCGAGGAGGGTCTCAAGGCGCACATCCGCACCATCGGTCTTTTCAATAGCAAGGCCAAGCACATCCTCGCGACCTGTCGCCACCTGGTCGAGCAACATGGCGGCGAGGTACCGTCCGAGCGCGCCGCGCTCGAGGCGCTGCCCGGCGTCGGGCGCAAGACCGCGAACGTGCTCTTGAATACCGCCTTCGGCGAGCCGACCATCGCGGTGGATACCCATATCTTCCGGGTCGCCAATCGCACCGGGCTCGCGCCCGGCAAGACGCCGCTCGCCGTCGAGCAACGGCTGCTGCGGGCGGTGCCGAGCGCGTTCCTGCAGCATGCCCATCATTGGTTGATCCTGCACGGGCGTTACGTCTGCAAGGCGCGCACACCGGACTGCCCGAGCTGCATCATCTGCGACCTCTGCGAGTACACACAGAAGACGAGCGATGTTCAGTCAGGACCGTGACGCGCTACGCCAGACCTATCTCACCGCCTGGTGCAAGGCCCGCGCCGGCGAGCCGTTGGAGCCCGTCGAGCGGCAGATCGTCGAGGTGGCCGAGCAGCACCCGGAGTATCACCGGCTGCTGGAACAGGGCGAGACCGCGCTCGGGCGCGAGTGGCTGCCCGAGGGTGGCGAAGGCAATCCGTTCCTGCACATGGCGCTGCATATTGCTTTACAGGAGCAGGTCGGCACCGACCGACCGCCCGGTATCCGACGGCTGTATCAAGGCATGATCGAGTCCTGCCTAGGCGATGTACACGCGGCCGAGCACCGCATCCTCGACTGCCTGGCCGAGGCGATCTGGAAGGTCCAGCGCGATGGTCGCGCGTTCCGTCCCAAGGCTTATCTCAAATGCATCAAGCGCCGTGGGGCTGGCCAGCGCCCGCGCGATTGACCCCCCCGGGTTGTTCCCCGGTTGTTCCCCGGTTTTACCTGAGTGCCATGCTGTGCTATTAGTGATATGCCGTAGGTGCTTTCGTGAGGTCTGATCTCGAAGGCACGCAGACTTTAACATTCAAACATACAACGTTTTTTCGGAGTGGAACCCATGTCTAAGAACACCATGACCCCCGCCGCTGCCGTGATCGGTGCTGCCCTGGTTGGCAGTCTCTCTGCGGTCAACATGGCGCATGCGGCCGACAACCCGTTCGGTGCCGAGCAGCTCGACGGCGGCTACCTGATGCTGGCTGAAGGCAACTGCGGCGAAGGCAAGTGCGGTAACAAGGAGGATGGCGAGGGTAAGTGCGGTAACAAGGACGATGGCGAGGGCAAGTGTGGCGAGGGCAAGTGCGGCGGCGAAAGCTAATCCCCCCTGGATGCTAACGCACCCTGTTCATGGTGCCGGTCTCGGCCTGCGGCGCGCCTTCGCGGCCGCCGCAGCCGAGCAGCCACCCGCCGAGGTCGATTTCTGGGAGATCGCTCCTGAGAACTGGATGGGTGTCGGCGGCCGCTGGGGAAAGATCTTGCGCGATCTGACCGAGCGCTTTCCGTTCGTCTGCCACGGACTCTCCCTGTCGATCGGATCACCGGCGCCGCTGGACCTCGACTTCGTGCGCAAGGTCAAGGTCTTTCTCGATGCGCATCGGATTCGCGCCTACAGCGAACATCTGAGCTTCTGCTCGGACGAGGGCCATCTCTACGATCTGATGCCGATCCCCTTCACCGAGGAGGCAGTGGCCCATGTGGTCAGGCGCATTCGTCAGGTTCAGGACATCCTGGAGCGCCGGATCGCGCTCGAGAACGTCTCTTATTACGCCGCGCCCGGCCAACAGCTGAGCGAGCTTGAGTTCATCAACGCCGTGCTGCGCGAGGCCGACTGCGACCTGCTGCTCGATGTCAACAACATCCACGTCAACAGTATCAATCACGCCTATGACGCGAACGTCTTTCTCGACGGACTCCCCGGCGAGCGCGTGGTCTATGGGCATATTGCCGGGCATTATAAGGAGGCACCCGATCTGCGCGTCGATACCCATGGCGCCGATGTGATCGAGCCCGTGTGGGGTCTGCTGGAGCGCGCCTACCAGCGCTTCGGCGTGTTCCCAACGCTCTTGGAGCGGGATTTCAACATCCCACCGCTCGAGCAACTCACGCAAGAGGTGCAACGGATCAGCCAGATGCAAGCCGAACATCGCCCTCGGATCGCCGCCAACACCCGGCTGGAGCGGCTGGCTTATGCCTGAGTTCAACACCTCCACCACAGCGCATTCCAAGTCGCCGCCAGCGCCAATGCCAACGCCAGCTCCAGCGGGCTTCGCCGAGATCCAGCGAGCCTTCGCCGGCCATATCCGTGATCCGGAGGGAACGCCAGCGCCGGCCGACATCGAAGCGCGGCGCATGGCGATCTACCGCAACCTGTTCTTCAACAACGTCTCCTCGCTGTTGCGGCAGGGCTTTCCGGTCCTGTACCGCTGTCTCGGCCAAGCGCGCTGGGACAGGTTGATACGGCGGTTCCTGAGCGAGCACCGGGCGACGACGCCGCTATTTCCAAAGCTCGGCCAGGAATTGGTCGCCTATCTTGGCGAGGGACGCGACGCCCAGCCCGATGATCCGCCCTTCATGCTCGAACTCGCGCACTACGAGTGGGTCGAGGCCGCCCTGCTCTTCAGCGACGAGGAGGCGAGCCCGGATCTCGCTGATCCCAATGGCGACCTACTCGCCGGCGTCCCCGTGGTCTCGCCGCTGGCCTGGAATCTGAGCTACCGCTTTCCAGTCCACCGCATCAGCCCTGACTTCCAGCCACAAGCACCCGATTCGGAGCCGACCCATCTGGTGGTCTATCGCAATCGGGGCGACGAGGTCGCGTTCCTGAAGATCAACCTGGTCACCCAGCGCCTGCTGCAATTGCTAAAAGGCCAGGATCAGCAGGATCCGCAGACCGGGCTCGAGATCTTGAAGACCATCGCCACAGAGCTGCGCCATCCAGACCCGGAGCAGGTGATCGGCTTCGGCACGGGGCTGCTCGACGATCTTCGCCAACGCCAAATCCTACTCGGGACGCGCCGCCTCCTCGGCTGAGCGCCCGCCGCGATTCGGCGTCAGGATCAAACGATTGCGCTCATCATCGATGGTCATCTGATAGCGTCCGAGCACACTCATCCCGAGTAACCCCGGGGCGCCGAGCTTCTCCATCTCGAGGAAGGCGACGGCGACCCCGGGCAGGCGCTCGCCGTCGAGCCAGACCGCGTCCAGGGTGCCCATCAAGGCCTGGACACGACCGTTCGCGGTCTGCACCTCGCGGGCCTCGAGGCCATCGCGCGCGAGCCCCAGGGCGGCGATCATCGAGTCCGGCAGCACCACCGCGTCGGCACCGGTGTCGATCAGCAGCGCCCGATCGACGCGGCGCCCGCTCGCGCCTTCGAGCGTCACCCGCACCGAGTGCTGCGAGCCCTTGCGGAGGGTCTCGAGTTCGATCTGCCCCGCGCCTTCGCCCGCCTGCTCGCCGGATGGGGTATCGATCCGCACCTTGGGCGCCGGCGGCTGGCTGTTGGTGCGGCCGATGATGATCACCCGCTCGACCTCGCCGTTGGCCGCATGCACCAGGATGTGGTCGAAGCGCTCGAGCAGAACCCGCAGCCGGCGATACAGCCCGGCCTCCTCGGCCCGCCCGCGCTCGTCCTCGAGCACCTCGAGCCCGGAGATCGAGAACCCATGCGCCGCCGCCAGGCGATCCAGTTCCGGCGCGATCTCGACCTGAGCCGCCCGAGCGCCCTGCCAGAGGCCATCCCAGACGCCACCGAGGACGCCCACCAGGGCGAGCACGCTCCAGGCAAGGGCGCGAGCACAGGCAGACCGGCAGTGACATGTCATGAGATGGACCGACTCGCTCAGCAAAGATGGAAGTCCCACGGACGATAGGCTGTGAGCTTACCACTCACGCGCGCCGTCGGTTTCGAGCAGGCCTCGCGCTCCGGCGCTGGGCAAACGCCGCGCAAACGCATTTGCGGCGGCAGACCAAACCCTGATATCGTTCCCTGTTTACTCGAGCGCCGTGCACTGGATGGATGCCCAACCCATTTGCATCCCGCTTGGTATCCCCCTCCCCCACTCGACCACCTCGATGATGTTCAAGCGACCCTTGAGATCGAAGCCTCGGAGAGACCATCGTGAACGGGCCTGACGACGCCGGCAATCCATTGGCGACTGAACCCCCAGACAGCGGCAAGCAGTCGCCGCTCATGACCACCTACAAACGCCTGCCGGTGGCCTTCGAGCGTGGCGAAGGCGCCTGGCTCTGGGACCAAGACGGCCGACGCTACCTGGATGCGCTCGCCGGCATCGCCGTCTGCGGGCTGGGGCACGCGCATCCTGCGGTGCGCGATGCCCTCTGCGATCAGGCCGGCACCCTGATCCATACCTCCAACCTCTATCAGGTGCCGCATCAGGCCGAGCTAGGCGTCCGCCTGTGCAGTGCGGCTGGCATGGAGCGTGTGTTCTTCGGCAACTCGGGCGCCGAGGCCAACGAGGCGGCGATCAAACTGGCCCGCCTGCATGCCCACAAGCGCGGCGTGCAGAATCCCGCCATCCTGGTGATGGAGAACGCCTTTCATGGGCGCACCCTGGCGACGCTCACCGCGACCGGCAACCGCAAGGCCCAGGCCGGGTTCGAGCCACTGGTACAGGGCTTCGTGCGCGTGCCCTACAACGATATCGATGCCGTCGAGACCGCCGCCGAGAACCGACCGACTATCGTCGCCGTGCTGGTCGAGCCGCTCCAGGGCGAAGGCGGCGTCATCGTGCCGGACGAGGATTATCTGCAGCGCTTGCGCCTGCTCTGCGATCATCATGACTGGCTGCTGATGATCGACGAGATCCAGACCGGCATGGGCCGCACCGGGCGCCTGTTCGCGCACCAGTGGGGCGGCGTGAAGCCGGATGTGATGACGCTGGCCAAGGGGCTCGCGAACGGGGTGCCGATCGGCGCCTGTCTGGCCAGTGGCGCGGCTGCCGAGGTGCTCGGCCCGGGCAGCCACGGCTCGACCTTCGGCGGCAATCCGCTCGCCTGCCGTGCGGCCTTGAGCGTACTCGACACCCTCGAGAACGAGCATCTGCCCGCGCGCGCGGCTGTGCTCGGCGATCGCCTCATCGATGGTCTGCGCACGCGCCTGAACGGGGTCGCGGGCGTCGTCGACATCCGTGGCTGCGGACTGATGATCGGCATCGAACTCGATCGCCCCTGCGCCGAGCTGGTGCCGCTGGCCCTTGAACAGGGTTTACTCATCAACGTCACGGCGGGGTCGGTGGTGCGATTATTACCACCACTGATCATTGATGACGACCAGGCGACGCAGATCGTCGCGGCGGTCTCCGAGCTGATCCTAACGTTCCTAAGCGCCGATGCGCATGCCGCTGACGGAAGCCCCTCGTGACGACCGATACCACGCCGACCGGACCCAAGCATTTCCTCACCCTGCTCGATCTCGACGCGAGCGAGGCCGAGCGCCTGCTCGCGCGCGCGAGCGAGCTGAAGCAGCAACGCCAGCGCGGCGAGGACTATCGCCCCTTCGTCGGCTACAGCCTGGCGATGGTGTTCGAGAAATCATCGACCCGCACCCGCGTCTCGTTCGAGGCCGGCATGGCGCAGCTCGGCGGCAGCGCGATCTTCCTCTCGCCGCGCGATACCCAGCTCGGCCGGGGCGAGCCGATCGAGGACAGCGCGCGCGTCTTGTCGCGGATGGTCGATGCGGTGATGATCCGCACCTTCGAGCACGAGACCGTGACGCGCTTCGCCGCCCATTCCCGGGTGCCGGTGATCAATGGGCTGACCGACCGCTTCCATCCCTGCCAACTACTCGCCGACATGCAGACCTATCGCGAGCATCGGGGTGCGATCCGGGGCCGGCGCGTGGCCTTCATCGGCGATGGCAACAACATGTGTCATTCCTATATCAATGCCGCGCGCGTGTTCGGCTTCGAGCTGCGGATCGCCTGTCCGCAAGGCTTCGAGCCGGACGCCGAGATCCTGGCCTCGACGCCCGACCAGTGCAGCCTGACGCATGATCCGGCCGTGGCCGTCGAGCAGGCCGATCTGGTGGTGACCGATGTCTGGGCCAGCATGGGCCAGGAGAGCGAGCAAGCCGAGCGTCAGGCGCGCTTTGCCGCGTTCAGTGTCACCCCGGCGCTGATGGCCCAAGCGCGCGCCGATGCCCTGTTCATGCACTGTTTGCCCGCCCATCGCGGCGAGGAGGTCAGCGCCGAGGTCATCGACGGTCCTCAATCGGTGGTCTGGGACGAGGCCGAGAATCGGTTGCACGCCCAGAAGGCCCTGCTGGAGCTGCTGCTCGATCCTTCATCCCGCAGCGGCAGCGGCCGCTGATCATCGACCGTTCCACCTGCGATCACACCTCATGCCGCGCACGCGCTCTTCCCACGCCGCTCTTTGGTTCGCCCTCGCCCTTGCTGCCTCGGCCGTGGGGGCGGAGACGCGCTATGTCACCGACCAGTACGATTTCAACCTGCGCAGCGGCGAGAGCACACGCTACAAGATCCTGCGCCAACTCCCGAGCGGCACGCCACTCGACATCCTGGCTGTCAACCGAGACAGCGGCTATGCCCGGGTGCGCACCGAGGATGGTCTGACCGGCTACATCCTGCTGACCTATCTGCAGAGCGAACCCGCCGCCCGCAGCCAGCTCGAGACCATGGAGGCCAAGCTCGCGGAGCTGCAACAGGAGCCCGATAAGCTCGCCGCGCGGCTGAGCAGCCTGCAACGCGAGCACGGCCAGCTCGAGGACCAGGCCGAGGCGCTGAAACGCGAAAAACAAGACCTCGAGGCCGAGCTTGCCGAGATCCGCAACGCCGCGACCAATGCCATCCAAATCGACCGCGAGCGTCGCCAGCTCCAGGAGCAGGTCTCGAATCTCCTGCTCAAGGTCGATCAGCTCGAGCACCGCAATCTGGAGCTGAGCAATCAGACCCGGCAGCAATGGTTCCTGATCGGTGCTGGCGTCGTCGTTGGCGGCATCTTGATCGGACTCTTATTGCCCAATCTGCGCCTGCGCCGGCGGCGCAGCTCCTGGGGTAGCTCCTCGCTCTGAGCGCACTTTAGGGGATCACCAACGACATCCCCGGCGATAACGCATCCGGCGTCCGCAAGAGATCCCGATTCGCCTCGTAGATGCGTTGCCAGGCGTTGCTCTCGCCATAGACGCGCTCGCTGATGCGCGACAAGGTATCCGCCGGACGCACCACATAGAAGACGGGAGCCGTGATCGGTTCCGACCTCGGGTCGGCTGCAGGCGGCGTCGCACTGGGTGTGGAAGGCGCTAAGGGCGCGGAAGGCGCGGATTCGCCGGTGTTCGTGGCCGCCGGCATGGGCTCCGACGGCTCGGGCGCGGCCGGTGATGGCTCCAACGTGAAGCGCGCCAGCCGTGCCTCGGCGGTGGCTAGCCGGCGCTCGAGTTCAACGGTGTGTTGCAGAGCCTGAGTCTGGCGCGCCTTGGCGTTGGTCAGCTCGGTGTTGAGGCGTTCGATCTCGGTGGCGGCCTGGGCCTGGGCTTCGTCCATCGCCGCCGCCAGCTTTTCGGCCTTCTCGGCCCGGCGCCGCGCCTCATCGAGCGCGAGCTGCTGCTGTTGCAGACGTGCAGTGAGTTCGGCGAGGTTGCGTTGACAATCCGTCGGTAACGCTCGATTCGAGGCGTTCGATGGATCTGGCGCGGAAGCTGGCGGCGCGGAGGCTGGGAGCCGCTCTTCTAGGTTGGCCATCGAGCGCTGCAGTAGCGCCGTCTGCGCCGCCACCATGGCGCGCAGTTGCTCGGTCTCGGTGGTCAGTGCATCGAGTCGCTCCCGGACGCTGGCCTCGGGGATCGGTTCGCTGGCCGCCTCGGGCGTGGTGGCCGACGACAGCGAGACGGGCCCATCGGCCCAAGCAAAACCTGTGCCGAGCAGTGTAAGCAGCAACGTGCCCAGCAACGTGAGTAGCCTTAGGCCAGCAAGCCTTATGCGCATCGCGCACTCCCGAGCGTCCGCAACCAGCGCGCGACCGGCCCGATCACCCCCGCGAGCGGGCGCGCGAAGGCCCGCCCACCCTCGGACCCGAGCAAGCGCTGCAACAGCCGTTTCCGCGCCCGATAGCGAACCTTGTAAAGATCGGCGTCATCGCGTGCCGCCAGCAGATAGTCATCGCTGGTCTGGACACCATCGACCAAACCGAGGCTCAATGCCTGCTCGCCATGCCAATACTCGCCGGTCGCGACCTTGCTCAGATCGAGCGCGGGCCGATAGGCGGCGATGAAGGCCTTGAACTGGCCATGGGTCTCTTCGAGTTGCTCGCGCAGCTTGGCGCGGCCTTCATCGGTGTTCTCGCCGAACAGCGTCAGGGTGCGTTTGTGCTCGCCGGCGGTATGCAGCTCGAAGTCGACGCCTTTCTCCTGCAACAGGCGATGAAAATTGGGCATCTCAGCCAGCACGCCGATCGAACCGACCACGGCAAAGGGCGCGGCGAGAAGGCGGTTGGCGACACAGGCCATTAGGTAGCCACCACTGGCCGCGACCTTGTCGACGGCAATGGTCAGCGGGATGCCCGCGCTGCGCAACCGCAGCAGCTGCGAGGCGGCAAGCCCGTGCTCGTGCACGGCGCCGCCGGCGTTGTCGAGACGCACCAATACCTCGTCCTTCGGCGTCGCGGTGATCAACAGCGCCGAGATCACCTCGCGCAAGGCCCCGACCTCGCTCGCCATCAGGTCGCCGTGGAAATCGATCACGAACAGTCGGCGTTTATCGGCCTCCTCGGCCTTCGCGCGCGCCTTCTCGGCCTTGCGCTCGGCCTTGAAGGCCTTTTTGACGACCTTCGGCGGCAGGGTCGCGGCCTTGATCGTATCGGCCATGTTAGCATAACGCGTGTTCAGATCGACCACCTCCAAGCGGCTGCCGTCGTCATCATCATCCGCTCCCGCGCCGCCGGTTCGGGCGCGGAGCACGACGACCAGCAGCAGCCCGATCGCCAGTACCAGGGTCAGCGTCTTGGCCATGAACAGGCCGTATTGGATCAATGCGTCAATCAGGGTCATGCTTGTGGGGATCGCTGTGGGGGGGTCGTTGCTCGTGTGGGGCGCGGTGCCTTAGACCGCGATGGGGGCGCGAATGGGCGAATGCGGATCATAGCCCTCAAGGCTGAAATCCTCGAGCCGATAGGCGAACAGACTCGACGGCCGGCGCAGGATGTGAAGACGCGGCAGCGGACGCGGCGCGCGGCGCAGCTGCTCGAAGACGATCGCCTCGGTGAGGTGATTGCGATACAGATGCAGATCGCCGAAGGTATGCACCAGCTCGCCGACCCGAAGATCAGCCTGCTGCGCCATCAGCTGCGTGAGCAGCGCGTAGCTGGCAATATTGAAGGGCACGCCCAGGAAGAGATCGGCGCTGCGTTGATAGAGCTGACAGGACAAGATCCCATCCTGCACATAAAACTGAAACAGACAGTGGCAAGGCGCCAATGCCATGCGCCCGTTCGCGGCGTTCTCGCGCGGCGAGCGGCCGGGCTCCGGCAGCACGGCCGGGTTCCAGGCCGTGACCAGCAGCCGGCGCGAATCTGGATCATGCTGGATCTGCTCGAGCACCTGGCTGAGCTGATCGAGGCGGTCACCGCTCGGCGTCGGCCAGCTGCGCCATTGCGCGCCATAGATCGGACCGAGTTCGCCGTCGTCGGCGGCCCACTCATCCCAGATGCGTACGCCCTGCACATTCAGGACGCGGTTGTTGGTGGAGCCGGAGAGGAACCAGAGCAGCTCGGCGAAGACGCTCTTGGTGTGGATGCGCTTGGTGGTGACCAGCGGAAAGCCGGCATTGAGATCGAAACGCACTTGCCGACCGAACACCGAGCGCGTGCCAACCCCGGTGCGATCGGCCTTGTCGTGGCCGTTCTCGACCACGTCGCGGAGCAAGTCGAGATACTGTTGCATACTCGGAGCACGGCCAGCGGCAGCAACGCCGCCCGCGAGCCGTGTCTATTTCTGTGCCGGTTTCAGCAAGATGGATTTTCCCTGCATGGCCTCGGGCTGGGGCAGGCCCATCAGCTGCAGCACGGTCGGGGCAACATCCTCGATGCTACCGCCGATGCGCAGCCTCCAGCCTACCTCATCGACCACCAGGCAGGGCACCGGATAGACCGTGTGGCGGGTATGCGACTCGCCGGTCAGGGGGTCGATCATCTCATCGCAGTTGCCGTGATCGGCGGTCAGCAGCACCGAATAGCCTTGTTCCTGGGCGCTCTCGATGACGCGACCCACTTCCTGATCCAGCGTCTCGACGGCCTTCAGCACCGCCTCGCGCACGGCGGTGTGCCCAACCATGTCGCCGTTGGCGAAGTTGACGACGATGAAGGCATAGGCCTGGCTTTCGAGCGCGGCGATCACTGAATCCGCAACCTCGCGCGCGGACATCTCTGGTTGCAGATCATAGGTCGCGACCTGCGGAGAGGGGATCAGGCTGCGCTCCTCGCCCGGGAAGGGATCGCCACGACCACCGTTGAAGAAAAAGGTCACATGCGCGTACTTCTCGGTCTCGGCGCAATGGAACTGCGGCAGGCCGGCATCGCTGAGCACCTCGCCGAGCACCACCGGTGGCATCTCGTGACCGAAGGCGCTCGGCAGCCCGTACCAGGGATCGTACTCCATCATGCAGGTCAGGTCGGCGGCGCTGAAATCACCGCGCTCGAAGTCATTGAAATCGCGGTTGTAGAGGGCCGAGACGATCTGGCGTGGTCGATCCTTGCGGAAGTTGAAGAAGATCACCGGATCGCCGTTCCGAATGCGCTCGCCGCCCGCGATCAGGGTGGGTCGGATGAACTCATCATCCTCATCGGCGGCATAGGCCTGCTCGATCGCCGCGCGCGCCGACTCGGCCTCACGCCCCTGGCCGTGGACCAGCGCCTCGAAGGCGAGCTGGGTGCGATCCCAGCGCTTGTCGCGATCCATCGCGTAGTAGCGTCCGCTGACCGTAGCGATGACGCCGCCTGCGGCCGCGAGCGCCTCGTCGAGTGCGGCGAGGTAGCTGAGCGCCGAACGCGGGGCGGTATCGCGACCGTCGGTGATCATGTGCACGGCTGGACGCGCGCCCTGGTACTTGGCGAGCTTGATCAGCGCATTGAGGTGCCGGACATGGCTGTGCACACCGCCATCGGAGACCAGCCCGATCAGATGCAGGGGACGACCACGCTCGACCGCGCGCCGTGCCGCAGACTGCAGCACCTTGTTGTCGAAGAAGCTGCGATCCGCGATCGCGTCATCGACCAACACCAGGTCCTGACGCACGGTGCAGCCCGAGCCCAGCGTCATGTGGCCGACCTCGGAGTTGCCCATCTGGCCTTCCGGCAGGCCAACGGCCCGTGCCGAGGCCTGCAGCACCGTATGCGCGTTGTGCGCGAACAGGCGATCAAAATTCGGCGTGTGCGCGAGTGCCACGGCATTGTTCGCCTTGCTGGGATTCGTCCCAAACCCGTCGAGAATGATCAGTACCACTGGACGCCGTGGTAGCTCGAAACGGTTGCCCATAGTCTCTCCGTGGATAAAGTCAGACCGCTTGCGGTCTCGATAAGGGTTCGGATTACAACAATAAGAGCCGGTCCCGGTTTATCATGGGTCGATGTCGGTCTACGCGAGCCTTGGGAGCGACGCGCAGGCGGCATCGAACATAACCGAACTGAAGCGCGCATTGTAACGCGGCGCGCCGCTTCGTCGCCGAGTTCGCGTCTCGAAAGCGCGGCGGCGATACCGCGCCCGCGTTGCCAGTGCCTCAGTAACCGATCCATAGCGCCCGGAGGAGACATGCCCGATCGAATCATTGCCTTCGTCATGGCCGGTGGCCAAGGCTCACGCCTACAACCGCTGACCGCCGCCCGTTCCAAGCCCTCGGTGCCCTTCGGCTCGCGCTACCGCCTCGTCGATTTCGTGCTCAGCAACCTGATCAACTCGCAGATTCGGACCATCTATCTGCTGGTGCAATACAAGTCGCAATCGCTGATCGAACATGTGCGCAAGGCCTGGACCATCTCGCCCTTGCTCAAGGATCAGTTCGTTACCGTGGTGCCGCCGCAGATGCTGCTCGGTGAGTCCTGGTTCCAGGGCACCGCCGACGCGGTGAATCAGAATCTCAACCTGATCGAGGAGCACGGACCGGATCTGGTCGTGGTGTTCGGCGCCGATCACATCTACCGCATGGACATCTCGCAGATGGTCGCGTTCCACAAGGAGCGCGAGGCCGATGTGACTATCGCCGCGCTGCCTGTCCCGCTGGAGGACGCCAAGGGCTTCGGTGTCATCGCCGCCGATGCCGACGGTCGGGTCGAGGCCTTCCAGGAAAAGCCGGCCAACCCCTCGCCGATGCCCGATGACCCCGATAAGGCCTATGCCTCGATGGGCAATTACATCTTCACCACCGAGGTGCTGCTGCGCGCCCTGCAGGACGCGCAGCAAGCCGGTGAGACCGACTTTGGCCAGCATGTGCTACCGCGCTTGCTGGCGAGCAAACACCGGCTGTTCGCCTATGACTTTGCGACCAATGTGATTCCCGGCATCAATGCCTACGAGGACCGTGTCTACTGGCGTGATGTCGGCAGCATCGACGCCTACTTCAACGCCCACAAGGATGTGCTGGGTGCCGAGCCGGTGTTCGATGCCTTCAATCCGGACTGGCCCATCTACTCGAGCAACTACCAGGGGCCGGTTGCGCGCGTGCTCGGCGGGCAGATCGACAACACCCTGCTCGGCGCCGCGACCATCATCCACGATGGTACCCGGATCAAGAACTCGATCATCCGCCGCGAGGCGGTCATCGACGAGGGCGCCGAACTCGAGGACTGCATCATCATGGACTATGTGCATGTCGGCAAGGGCGCGCGTCTGAAGAAGGTGATCGTCGACCGCCATAACGCCATTGAGCCGGGCGCGGTCATCGGTTACGACCGCGAGGCCGATGCCAAGCGCTACAAGGTCTCGAGCGGCGGTGTCACTGTGGTTCCGGCTGGGCAGCCGCACATCTTCGCCCGCGCCGTCGTCGGTCGCCAGGGTCACGGGTATTCCGAGTAGACAGGAACAGGGGAGACGCTGATCAAGCAGCGCCTCCCCTCTTCTTTAAGGTGGCTGGATCAGCCAACGCTCGTGGCGGCACGCGCTGCCTGAGCCTCTTCGCTGTCTTCGTCCGTGCTCTGCCCAACGCGGGCCAACTCGTCCTGATAGGCATGATTGACCCGGTCGCGAAGCTCCTTACCTGGCTTGAAATGCGGAACATGCTTGCCCGAGAGCGCGACGGCGTCGCCGGTCTTGGGATTGCGGCCGACGCGCGGTGGCCGGAAGTGGAGCGAGAAGCTGCCGAAGCCCCGGATCTCGATGCGCTCGCCGGAGGCCAACGCACCGCTCATCTGCTCCAGGATGCAGCGCACCGCGAGCTCGACGTCTTTATAGGCGAGGTGGTTTTGCTCCCTCGCGAGAATCTCGATGAGCTCGGATTTCATCATAGCGGATAGCCTGCAATAGCGATGCAAGAGCCCGGCACAGGGTGCCGGGCGAATGCTCACAGGGAATGACGTCTGCGAGAGTGCAGCGGTGTCAGTCCTTCGCGGCCTCTTCCATCTGTTGCTTGAGGATATCCCCGAGCGTGGCCGTGCCGGCCTGCGCCTCGCGCGCATAGCCCTTGATCGCGGCCTGCTCGTCGGCCATGTCCTTGGCCTTGATCGAGAGCGAGATGCTGCGATTCTTGCGATCGACGCCGAGGAACTTGGCCTCGACCTCCTCGCCAACCTTCAGCACCGCGCGCGCATCCTCGACGCGGTCGCGCGAGATCTCGGAGGCGCGCAGATAGCCCTCGACGCCATCGCCTAGGTCGATATTGGCGCCCTTGGCGTCGACCTCGGTGATGGTCCCGTTGACGATACTGCCCTTCTCGTGCACCGCGACGAAGCTCGAGAACGGGTCCTTGTCGAGCTGCTTGATGCCGAGCGAGATACGCTCGCGCTCGGGATCGACCGAGAGCACCACGGTCTCGACCTCATCGCCCTTCTTGAAGCTGCGCAAGGCATCCTCGCCGGATTCATCCCAGGAGATGTCCGAGAGATGGACCAGGCCATCGATACCGCCGTCGAGGCCGATGAAGATGCCGAAGTCGGTGATCGACTTGATCTGCCCGGCAACGTGATCGCCTTTCTTGTGGATGGCCGAGAACTCGTCCCAGGGGTTGGACTGACACTGCTTGATGCCGAGCGAGATGCGGCGACGCTCCTCGTCGATATCCAGCACCATGACCTCGGCGTCGTCGCCGACGCTGACGATCTTGCTCGGATGGACGTTCTTGTTGGTCCAATCCATCTCGGAGACGTGCACCAGCCCCTCGACGCCTTCCTCGATCTCGACGAAGCAGCCGTAGTCGGCAATGTTGGTGACCTTGCCGAAGACGCGGGTGCTTTCCGGATAGCGACGCGAGATATTGACCCAGGGGTCTTCGCCCATCTGCTTGAGCCCGAGCGAGACGCGCTGGCGCTCGCGATCGAACTTGAGCACCTTGACCATGACCTCTTGGCCGATCTCGACCACCTCGGACGGGTGCTTGACCCGACGCCAGGCCATGTCGGTGATGTGCAGCAGGCCGTCGATGCCGCCCAGATCCAGGAAGGCGCCATAATCGGTCAGGTTCTTGACCACGCCGTTGAGTTCCAGCCCTTCCTCGAGCTTCTCGAGCAGCTGCTCGCGCTCGGCGCTGTACTCTTCCTCGACCACCGCGCGGCGCGAGACGACGACATTATTGCGACGCCGATCGAGCTTGATCACCTTGAACTCGAGGTCTTTGCCCTCGAGGTAGGTGGTATCACGCACCGGGCGAATATCGACCAGCGAGCCCGGCAGGAAGGCGCGCACGCTGCCCAGCTCGACGGTGAAGCCACCCTTGACCTTGCCGTTGATCTGGCCGGTGACCGTCTCGCCATCGTCGAACGCCCGTTCGAGCTTGTCCCAGGCGGCGAAGCGCTTGGCCTTCTCGCGCGAGAGGCGGGTGGCGCCGAAGCCGTCCTCGACCGCGTCCAGCGCGACCTCGACGTCATCGCCGATGGCGACTTCCAACTGGCCCTCGGGGCTGAGGAACTGATTGCGTGGAATGATCCCTTCCGACTTGAGTCCGGCATTGACGATCACGGAGTCGGCGGTGATATCGACGACCTGGCCGGTGACGATGGTGCCAGGTTGGAGCTGGGTATTGGTTAGGCTCTGCTCAAAGAGTTCGGCGAAGCTTTCGGTCATGCTGTGAATGTTCCTGGCGTCCCACGCCATCTCCCGGTGTTCGTTGCCGTCGCATCACTGGCAAGCCGACAGCAGGAGGGTTGAGTGAAAAACAAAATGGATGAAGTCTTGCCCTTAGCCGCCTCGAGCAGCGAGGGCAACATCGACGAACTGGAGTACCTGAGCGAAGACTTGCTCGATCGATAACTCGGTTGAATCGACGATGACACCGTCGGGCGGAACCTGGAGCGGGCTCTCGGCTCGCTCGCGGTCACGCTCGTCGCGCGCACGAAGCTCTTTGACAAGGTCGGGCAGGTTAGCATCCATCCCCTTGTCCTTCAACTGTTTATAGCGGCGCCGAGCGCGCTCGTCCGGGCTCGCGTCGAGATACAACTTGAGCCGCGCATCGGGGAAGACCCGCGAGCCCATGTCTCGGCCATCGGCGACCAGGCCAGGCGCGAGCGCCGCGTCCCGCTGCCAGCCGAGCAGCGCTTGGCGAACCTCGGGATGCACGGCGACACGCGAGGCATCGACCCCGGCCTCGGCGGTGCGGATCAGCGCCGAGACCTCCTCGTCATCCAACCGCACCCGTTCGCCTTCGAGCCGGACGCTGATCGTCGCCGCCAAGTGGCCCAGACCAGCGCCATCGTCGAGATCAACCTCGTGCCGACGTGCCGCCAGCGCCAGCGTGCGATAGAGGGCGCCGCTGTCGAGCAGGTGCCAGCCGAGGTGTTCGGCGAGCAGGCCGGCAATCGTGCCTTTTCCGGTCCCGGATGGACCATCAATGGTGATCACTGGAGCGGCAACTGGAGCGGCGCCCGATGGAGCCGCCTGCTCGGGCTCTCGCCCGGCCTCTAGCGTTGTCGGTTGCTTCATGCCTGGCGCTCCACATCGCGCAGCTCGGTGATCGGCAAACCGACTCCCGCCGCGAGACCAGCGAAATCCGGGAACGAGGTCTCGACATTCGCACAATCCTCAACCTGAATCGGCGCCGCCGCGCGCAGCGCGCTGATCGCGAAGGCCATCGCGATGCGATGGTCGCCATGCGCCTCGACCTTGCCGCCACCGAGCAGACCGGCCGCGCCTAGGCCGCAAATCCGCATCCCATCCGGGCGTGGCTCGGCCTCCACGCCCAAGGTGGCAAGGCCATCGGCCATCACCTGGATGCGATCACTCTCCTTCACTCGCAGCTCGGCCGCGCCGCGCAGCAGCGTCTCGCCATCGGCACAGGCGGCGGCGATGAACAACGCGGGGAATTCATCGATCGCCAAGGGCACCTGTTCCTCCGGGATCGCGATGCCGTGCAAGGGCGCGGCGCGCACGCGCAGATCGGCGACCGGCTCACCGCCGAGTTCGCGCGGGCGCTCAATGGTGATATCGGCGCCCATCTGGCGCAGGATGTTGACCACGCCGAGGCGGGTCGGATTCATGCCGACCTGGGTCAGGGTCAGGTCCGAACCCGGTGCAATGCTGGCGCCAACCAGGAAAAACGCCGCCGAGGAAATATCAGCCGGAATGCTGATCGGGGCCGCGACCAAGCGCCCGCCTCCGCTCAGGCAGACGCGGTTGCCCGCGCGCCGCACCGAATAGCCGAAAGCACCGAGCATGCGCTCGGTATGATCACGCGTCGGCGCCGGCTCGCTCACGCAGGTCTCGCCCTGGGCATAGAGCCCGGCCAGCAGCAAGCTCGATTTGACCTGCGCACTGGCGACCGGCAGCGGGTAGTCGATGCCCTGCAGCTGCGCGACCGGCAGCAGGCCGAGCGGCGCCCGCCCTGCCGGCGTTGCCTCGATGCGCGCGCCCATCTGCCGCAGCGGCTCGATCACCCGCCCCATCGGCCGCCGCGAGAGCGAGGCATCGCCAATCAGCGTGGTCGCAAAGCGCTGCCCGGCAAGCAGCCCGGACAACAACCGCATCGAGGTGCCCGAGTTGCCGAGATCCAGCGCCTGTCCCGGATCTTTCAGCCCGTGCAGACCAACGCCATGAACCCGCAGCCGACCCGCGACCGGGCCCTCGGCCTCGACGCCCATGGCTCGGAATGCCGCCAGGGTCGCCAGGCTGTCCGCGCCTTCGAGGAAACCGTCGATCTCGGTCGTGCCCTCGGCCAGGGCCGCAAGCATCACCGCGCGATGGGAGATGGATTTATCACCGGGCACGCGCAGCTCGCCACGCAAGGCCCCGCCAGGCGCGAGTTCGAAACTCAGGGATTGGGCAGACGCAGTCATGGTCCTCTCGGGCGACAGGATGGGAATCGGATTGAGGCCGCAGACCGGCAAACTCGATCAGCAAAGCCGCGATGATAACCGCGTAGAATGCGGCGCTGATGACGCCCTGGTCAAGAAGGTAGAGCTGGCCAACCCAATCAGCGCCTTGTTGAGACAGCACCACTCTGGGCACTACCAGCAAGCGCGTCTGTCGGAAACCATCGCGGGGCGCCGTCGAAGAAGGAACCACCAGGGTTCCGTCATCAGCGGCGGCCACATGTTGCACCATCAGGCACATCAGGAGGCACCTCCCATGCAGCGAATTCGACACCTTCAGGCTCCCGGCCGCGCGCGCGCCGCAGCGATCTGGCTGCTGGCGCTGATCCCGGCCATCGGCTTCACCCAACCCGCAGGCCCTGTCGAGCCGACCGGCGACGTGCCCGAAGCCGAGGGTTGGCGCACCGCGACCGTCGTCGCGGGTCTCCGCCATCCCTGGGGCATCGCCTGGCTGCCCGACGGTTCAGCGCTGGTCACCGAGCGTCCGGGCCGGTTGCGCCTGATCCACGGCGCGGTGCGCGCCGATGACGACAGCACCGGAGACGAGGCCAGGCTCGATCCAATCCCGATCCGAGGCACCCCCGAGGTCTGCGCCTGCGGCCAGGGCGGATTGCTCGATATCAGCCTGCATCCCGACTTCGACGCCAATCGGCTGGTCTATCTGACCTTCGCCGAGGGGACTGAGAACGCCAATCGGACCGCCCTCGCCCGCGCCCGGCTCGACTTGGCTGCAAAGCGGCTGACCGACCTCGAGATCCTCTTCCGCAACGCCGATAGCAAATCCGGCGGTCAGCATTTCGGCTCGCGGCTGCTCTGGCTGCCCGATGGCACCCTGCTGATGAGCATCGGCGACGGCGGCAATCCGCCGGTCGCGTTCGACGGCGAGAATATTCGCAATCAGGCGCAAAACCCTGCCACGCACTTCGGCTCGGTGCTGCGCCTGAACGCCGACGGTTCGGCGCCCGCCGACAATCCCTTTGTCGAGCATCCCGATGCCAAACCCGAACTCTACAGCATCGGCCATCGCAATATCCAAGGCCTGACCCGCGATCCCGACAGCGGCCGCGTCTGGGCCAACGAGCACGGCTCGCGCGGCGGCGACGAGATCAACCTGATCGAGGCCGGCAACAACTACGGCTGGCCCGAGGTCACCTACAGCCTGGAATACTCGGGCCCGCGCATCTCGGACAAGACCCAGGCGCCTGGCATGATCCAGCCGACGGTGGTCTGGACGCCCTCGATCGCCCCCAGTGGCATGACCGTCTACACCGGCGACGACTTCCCGGCCTGGCAAGGCGACCTGATCAGCGGCGCGCTTGCATTTAAGCAACTGCGCCGCACCGAGCTTGACGGCACCCGCGCCGTCGGCGAGGAAAAGCTCAGCATCGACCGGCGCGTGCGCGCTGTCCGTCAAGGCCCCGATGGCGGCCTCTACATCCTCACCGACGAGCCCGATGGCGCCTTGCTGCGCATCGTGCCGGATGGCTAGCCCAGATGTATGCCTCTGTGACCGCGCGGAAGCTGACCTTGGAGTTGCTATCATGAGACCATGAAATTCATCTGCAGAGCTTATGCCAAGCGAAGGACATCAGCATGAAAATCCGCGTCATCAGCGCTAGTCGTCGCACGGACATTCCCGCTTTTTATGGAACCTGGTTCATGAACCGCATCCGGGCTGGTTGGTGTGCGGTGCCGAATCCTTTCAACACCAAACAAGTTTCACGCATCGAATTCGATCCGAAAAGCACGCTGCTCGTCTTCTGGACACGTTGGGCAGAGCCTTTTATTAAAAATATCCCTGAACTGGAAAGTATGGGATACCGCTTTTACTTTCAATATACGGTTATGGATAACCCGCAGGCTATCGAGCCAAAGTCGCCGTCTCTCGATAAGGCCATTGATAGTTTCCGCCACCTCGCTGATCGGATTGGGCCAGAACGAGTGATCTGGCGCTACGATCCTATCCTGCTCTCGCAAAAAACAGATCACAGTTTTCACATCGACCGGTTTTCACACATTGCTGGGCGTCTGCAGGATTCTACTAAACGTGTTGTTATCAGCATTGTCGACTCATACGATAAAGTCGAGAGCCGCCTGAGAAAACTAGCAAAGGAAAAGCCTGAGTTTGAGTGCTGCCCGTTTCAATCGCAACCGGACTTGGAGATGATGAAAAAAATAGCAGAAATTGCACAAGACTATAGTTTCGAAATCCAATCCTGTGCAGAAGAAATAGACCTGCAATCTGCTGGCATTCAACCAGGCAAGTGCATCGACGATGAATTGATCGCAAAACTGTTTGAAGCTGATGTCAACCATCAAAAAGACAAAGGTCAGCGAAAAGCCTGTGGATGCATCGAAAGCCGAGAAATTGGCATGTATGACTCTTGTTTGTTCGGCTGCGTCTATTGCTACGCAACGCGCAGTTTCGATGCAGCGAAAAATAATCATTCAACACATGATCCGGAATCCGAATCATTATTGGGTCACTATCGCGCTCCACAAGCGAAAAATAAAAGGCCAGCATTGAAAGTGAAAACCCCACTTCAGCCTGGTTTGTTTGATTAAAAGGAGAAATTGCAGTGCCAAAAATCAAATTTAGGCTACCGTCATTGGAAAGCCTGCGAGCAAGCCCCGAAGGAAACGCCATGATTCGGATGTCGGAGGACGATGACTTTCGCTCTTTCTTAACAATAGGCTGTCCAGGGAGTGGAAAAACGACGCTATCCATTCTCCGTTTAGCTCGCTTGACTAATCTTGGCTTTGATGTACTGTTTATAACCTACCAAAAATTACTGGTTCTTGCGATCCGCAATGCGGTCCAAGATTCAGCCGCAAACCCAAAGCAAATTACTAACTTTCACCGCTGGTATTATGATCTTACGAGAGATGATGATAAAAGCGAATTCAATGCGGCAAGAATAATTACAAACCTTGACCGCGCAAAGCTCCAAAAATCAGGGAAAGAAGAGATCTTAATTGATGAAGGCCAAGATTTGCAGCCTGCTATCTATGAAGCGCTTCCGCACTATTTTAAACGCTGTTTCGTGAGCGCTGATAATGGGCAACGTGTCCATGAAAAAGGCGCATCAGCAGAAGAGATTAGTCAAAATTTAGAATCAGGATTTTCTCCGTATCGGAACTCAGTTCTAAGTAGAAATTTTCGTAACACTTATGAGATTTACCGTTTTTCTCGCCAGTTTGCTCCGAGAACAAATCTCGCTGCATGGGATGAAAACATTCTAGCCAGCTTGAAGCGAACCGGACGCCGTGGACCAAAACCGACAGTTGTCGGTTATCGAGATATAGAAAGTCGCAAAAAACATCTTCAGACTGTGCTTGAGAACGCCCGAGGAGAAAACGTTGCAGTTCTTTGCGAATATGGTCCAGCTTCTAATTCATCAAAAATAGCTGACAATGGATCGGTTGACGAAATTTACGAACTAATTACAAGTGTCGGCTTTTCTACGACAAGGTATCACAACAAATTAAAAGAGCCTGAGAGCCTTGAGCAAATTATCATCACAACTTATATCTCAGCCAAAGGAATGGAGTTCGACACCGTAATAATCCCACACATCAATTCCAGCTTTCCAAGTCGACTAATGGAGCAATGGTATGTAGCCTGTACTCGAAGCGTAACTCGGCTTATTATATACCATAATCTAGCTACCCCCTTTTACGATCCAATTGCTAAGCTGTGTTGCGATCCGGAAACTTACGAAAAAGTGCTTTTAGATGGAGGCGCTGATGCCTTTGATGACGACATTCCTTTTTGATGCTTGAGCCTAGATTTTATTATGAAAAACAGCGCGCCGATCAGCTTAAAAAAAGATGATTTTTTTGAACACGAGGGGGAAAAATATAGGGTTTTAAAAGATGGTTTGCAGCATAAAAAAAATTGCAAAAAGAAATGTATTGTTCCGCCAGATGGAGAAAGCCAACAAGCTGTCGGAATAGACAAAGCTGTGAGTAACAATTGGATTAAGTCAGAAAAAAAAACAATGGGGGTGACTCATGATATGCTCCGGCCGGATCTCGAAGATGCTGTAACTGAACCGAATCAAGAGCCCCTACCTTCGAAAAGGGCCGTTTCTCAGCCGATAACAGAGCCGGATCATCAGGTCGCAGATGAAGAAGAAAAAAATCCCGAGACCTCAGATGCAACAGAAAACAGTTTCGCATCAAATGCAGGCATTGAGGGATCGTTGCCATCAAACCACAAGGAGGAATCAAAGGCACTAGACAATCAAAATTTCTGTCCGCCAGAAGATCCGCCCCCATCTTTTGCGGAGTCGCCCCTCGTAAATTTGGATAAGGTCCCGTCGCTCTCAGAAAAAAGATATGTTCAGGGTGGTGGCAAATCAGAGTTCACATCATCTACCGACAATTTTTTCTACATTCTGGTCGACTCGATCCGCGCACGCACTTTCTTAGTACGTGGCTTGATTTATCCAGCAATTTACGATGAAGACGGCTTAGATAAACAATATCTAGACCATCATCAACCCGGAAGCCTGCTTTTGACGTCAACTCGTCCTCGGCTTAACAGCGAGAATCAGATTATTTTAAAAGTGCTTCTTCTGGCCGTCGAAATTAAGACTTTAGAAAATTCGGGATTTATACTTGATTGGCCGCTGCCCATTTCTCGCTTATACCAAATTGAAATATCACCTACGGCTGGCGGACCTGAGCGATTTGCAAAAGGCTGGGTAAACCCAGACGTGCCTGTGCCTCCTTTGGATTTATTTTGCGAGGTATCAGAGCCTCCGGACCTAACTGACAACATAATTGCTCAGCAAACCGAAGATATCGGCGCCAAGCCAAAAGAAGAAATCAAAGATGCGATAAAGCGATTTAACCGTGTTATGGGCGCTGTAGCGTTTTGGCGCAATGCAGACCGTTATGTCTCGGGTATTTCCGGATATTATTCCGATTATCCGGCAGGCTTCGAAGCGGTTTTCGATCTGATTATAGATTCTCCGGATTCTACAAATTTTGATGAATCTTTTCTCACCTGTTTTTTTCTATACATTCTTGGGGTTAGGAACCAAAATTCGAGGCTAACTTCTAATTGTATCCTTGATGATTTTCTCTTAACTGCATCTCATATTGATAGCGAATCCGCAAGAGAATGCGCAAAATGCATCTACGAGAAGCTAGATAAAAATAAAGCGCTCAGCGATGCATTCAAAAAACTTCTCAAAGGCGATTATCGCACCGCGATTGAGCTTTTGCAAAAGCCAAACATTCCCATCGAAGCTGCAGTTCTTGCAGCTTTGTTTAAATATTCGGCACGGAATTCAAACGACCATCAGATCATCAAAGCAGTAATCCACGAAGATATTCCAAGCGATGAGCATCGGCGTGCCGTGCTTGCCGTGCTCGGGGCTTATCACGGCTATGCTGCGATGAATGCATGTGAAGAAACTTTGCCTTCAATTCATCCAGATATCAGCGACAAAATTGAAGCGAGACCGGATATCAAATTTCATCTAAAAAGTCGCTTTGAGCGGATTCTGGTCGAGGCGCTTTATCGGCACAGCTTCGGATTTTTTGATTATACTGATGCTTCTTTAGATTCTGTATATGCTAGGTTTTTTCCGCCCTCCGAGAATTCGACAAAAAAAGAAGAGTTAGAAGAAAACGATCCCGTTTTCAGAAGTCAAATTTACAGAAATTACCTGCTAGTTAGAGCTTACCAGACCGAAATGGACCCAAAAGCGGTCCGGGTTTTTTATAACGAAGTGCCTGAAGGGCATGATTATTATGAGTTTAGGGTAAAATTCCCGAAAAAAATATTTCACGATCTCGCAGAGTCTAAAGCGTCGAACGCTTTCGATGAAATACACCAGATAATCCAGATAACCCAGACTGCTTGGGGGCAGATAGAAAGAAAAATCTTTGATAGACAGTCTAATCTTTCGGAGTCCGAAGCGTTGAAAGCTTTCAAAGAATTGCTCCAGATAGCCCAGACAATTTGGAAACAGATGGAAAGACAAATCTTCGATAGACAATCTAAGGGTGATCGCGAATGACGCTTCATGAGCTTAGAAATGGTTTGATTGGCTGCAAAAACTTTCTTGAGTGCGATGCTTTTTTGTCCGCTCGCTTTCGCGAAATACGTCTTCTGTTTTATGGTTATACGGACGAACAGTTGCGCAAAAATTCTCTTTACCTTGAATATGAAGAAGAAGTGCTACTTCCGTTAGACAATTCGGTATTAGGTAAATCGCTTCGCTCTGGAGAAAGCCCTCCCCCCTCTTTGATTGCCCTGCTGATTCTTTTCTTGTCTCTTTTCGAGAGATCTCGGCACTATGCCGCTATGCAGTCTGTGATAAATCTTCTTCCTCGCGGACCGTTGCACAATCGCGGTGATGCGCTTTGCAAATTTAAATATATCCAAAATGCTAAGATCGACTATATTCGCCGATTTGAACATATTTTAACTCTGCTGCAGCAGGCATGGGAGCAAGATAATGATGCAGGCCGTGAGCAGTGCGAAGATTTGCTGCTTGAATATTTCCTTGATGCTTTGCTAAGGCCGCAAGATGCTGGTTTCGATATTCGACAGGAAATTGTTTCGTACTTTGAGCAGCAATCGGCGCAGCAACGCTATCCCATCATAGAGAGTTTGTTCAAACGGAAAGCTTTTAGCTGGTGGGGAAATAAGCTCCGCCTTGAACATGAAGCTGTAAGGACTCGCATTGTCGAATCCCTTCATGCAGAATCGTTTTCTCTTGCTCCTGAATCGGTATCTACCGAACCTGAGAAAGAACCGGTAGATGGGGTATTTTCTGATAGCTTACGCGTCCGCACTGAGCTTCCTTCTTTTCTTGACGATCTGCTTGATAAAAAAAATGCCATATATAATCCACAGCGTGTCAACGCAAAATTTAACTTTGATAATAACGCAGAAAGCAATCGCATTTATTTTGGTACTTATTTTCCGAGGACTGTGATCGAAAGCTGGAATATATTTTCTGAATTACTTGATATACCAACAATAAGTGCGGCTTTTTCTCAAAAACTCATAATTCGAATCTTTGATGTAGGCTCGGGCACGGGAGGTGCGATCGTTGGGTTTTTGCTGGCGCTAGAAAGCTGGGGCCAATTTTCTGGTTCTGTAGAAATCGCTGCGATCGACTGCAACCAGGATGCCCTTGGCCAGCAGAAAAAAATGCTTGATGCAATTTCTAATCGATTTTCTTTTTCCTTGAAAGCAAGCATGCGCTATCAGTCGTTACCATTCACTCTGAATGGTTTTTCAAATGAGTTCAGTAAGCTTTCTGCGGCTCAAGAAAACAAGTACGATGTCGTAATCTTCTGGAAATGCTTTAGCGAATTTTACAACGTCAACTATGCCTCGGCGCAAGGTATTGTTAAAACTGCGCTTGTTTTTGCGTCTCGGATGCTTTCGAAACATGGTCTATGCGCCGTTGCTGATGTTACTTCTAAAGACAATGGGCATGAACATTTTTCAACGATTTTGAATCGAGAGGCAAACGAACATGACCGATTGCTGAAAGCGCAAATGCGGACAATCATTCCGCTGCCTTGTGGAACTAGCCCTATATTGTGCGAGGAAAAAAGTTGTTTCACGCAACGCCGTTTCCAAATCGTTCATCGTTTGGCAAAGCAGCAAACAAAGATCGCATACCGTGTTCTGGCTTCATCTCAATTTGCTCACGCTATACTCAAAAATTTTGCACGACAGAAAGGATACCGAGTCAACGGAGCTAACTCTGGAGAAGCATGTGTTGATAGAAAGAAAATTAACCTGGTAGAAAGAATGCCTTGTGGTTATACTCATTTTCATCTGTGATTTTGGTATGAATGGATTGCAGTTCAACAAGTGTGTTGTGATGCTATTTGATGCGATAAACAAGTCTTGCGCTTCGCACTTTCACGCTTGTTTTGAAGGTACAGCCGATGCGGTTTTTCACCACCGAGGGGCCAGTTCGGGCCGAGGATCACTATTGCCTGCCGCCGCTGGAGCGCTGGAATCTCACGCAGGTACTGGAGCTGATCGAACAGAAGAAATACTTTCTGCTGCATGCCCCGCGCCAGACCGGCAAGACCACCTGCCTGTTGGCGTTGATGGCGTACTTGAATCAGGACGGTCGTTATCAAGCCGTCTATGCCAATCTCGAAGGGGCGCAGACCGCGCGCGAGGATGTCGCCCGCGGCATGCGCGCGATCTGCGGCACCATCGAGGCGGCGGCGCGCCTCTATCTGAATGACGATCGCCTGCATGACTGGACCGAGGTCGCTTGGCAGGCGCGGGGCATCGATGGCGTGCTGACCGGCCTGCTCGAGACCTGGAGTGCGCGCACCTCGACCCCGCTGGTGCTCCTGCTCGACGAGGTCGATGCGCTGATCGGCGATACCCTGATCGCGCTGCTGCGCCAATTGCGGGCCGGTTATGCGCAGCGCCCGGATCACTTCCCGCACACGGTGGTGCTGTGCGGCGTGCGCGACTTGCGCGATTACCGCATCCATTCCAGCGCGGAGCGGGCGATCATCACCGGCGGCAGCGCCTTCAACATCAAGGCCAAATCCCTGCGGCTCGGCGATTTCAGCCACGACGAGGTCGAAACCCTGCTCGGCGAGCACAGCGCCGAGACTGGACAAGTGTTCACGCCGGCGGCGCTCGAGCGCATCTGGGAGCTGACCCTGGGACAACCCTGGCTGGTGAATGCGCTGGCCTACGAGAGTTGCTTCGAGATCCCAGCCGGCCGCGATCGCACGCGGCCGATCGGTGTCGAGCTGATCGATCAGGCCAAGGAAAACCTCATCCTGCGCCGCGTCACCCATCTCGATCAGCTCGCCGACAAGCTGCGCGAAGAGCGCGTCCGCCGCATCATCGAACCGATGCTGGCCGGCACCGCACTGGAGTCGGTGCCCGATGACGACCGACAATATTTGATCGATCTCGGCCTGCTGCGCCGCGCCAACGGTGGCGGGCTGGTGGTCGCCAACCCAATCTATCGCGAGGTCTTGCCCCGCGCCTTGGCTGGCGGACCTCAGGACTCCCTGCCGCAGATCAGCCCTACTTGGCTCAATGCCGACGGCAGCCTCAACCCAGACCAGCTCCTCAGTGCCTTCCTCGCCTTCTGGCGCCGGCACGGCGAGCCACTGCTCGGTAGCGCGCCTTATCATGAAATTGCCCCGCATCTGGTGCTGATGGCCTTTCTGCAGCGGGTGGTCAACGGCGAAGGCACGCTGGAGCGCGAATACGCCATCGGTCGCGGGCGTATTGAGCTGTTTCTGCGCTATCGGGATCTAATGCTCGCCATCGAACTCTAGGTCTGGCGCGATGGCGCACCGGACCCGCTGAGCGAAGGGCTGGAGCAGCTCGACGGCTATTTGGCCGGTTTGGGGCTAGACAGCGGCTGGCTGGTGATCTTCGACCGGCGAGCCGGTCAGCCGCCCCTGGCGGAGCGGATCGCCGAGCACGAGCAGCGCAGTCCCGACGGACGGCGGATTCGGCTGCTGCGGCTATGAGCCCATAGCAGCGCGACCGCTTTCATCGCGTTTTACCGCGCCACTGCGGTTTTCCTGGCCCGGCGCGGCGGCCTGTGGATGCGTCAGCCGGCTTGAGTCCAGGTTGATGGCGTTCGGTTCGTGTCCGTTCGGTGCGTGCCAGCCCGCCGGACGCTTTTGGGGCGAGATCAGCCAGCGTGAGCAAGCCTTCGAGTTCCTCGCCGACGACTTCCCGCCACTGCCCCGGCGTCGGCCGCGCGCCGAGGATCACATTCCCATAACGCACCCGCTTGAGCCGGCTGACCGTGCAGCCCACCGCCTCCCAGAGCCTTCGCACCTCGCGATTGCGGCCCTCGACGATCAGCACATGGAACCACTGATGGCTCTCCGAGCCGCCGGACGGCACGATCTCCTCGAACCGGGCCGGACCATCCTCCAACTCGACCCCATTGACCAACTGCGCCAGCAGCTGATCCGAGACCTCGCCACGCACCCGCACCGCGTATTCACGTTCGACTGCGCGCGATGGATGCATCAGCCGATTGGCCAGCTCGCCATGATTGGTCACCAGCAACAGGCCGGCGGTATTCAGATCAAGCCGTCCAACAGCAATCCAACGCCCGTCACGAATCCCCGGCAGACGACGGAAGATGGTCGGCCGCCCGTCGGGATCGCGCCGCGTGACCACCTCGCCCTCAGGCTTGTGATAGGCAAGCACGCGCAGCCGGTGGCGGCTCGCCGCGCGCCGGCGCACCTCGTTGCCATCGACCCGGATACGATCGATCGGCTGCACGCGATCGCCGAGCTTGGCCTGTTGACCATTCACGCGTACCCGGCCCTCGCGAATCCAGCCCTCGATCTCGCGCCGGGAGCCAAGCCCCGCTTCGGCGAGTACCTTCTGCAGCCGAACCGGCTCCTCGGGCTCCGGTGGTGGTCCGCTCGGTGGTGGTCCACGCCGATTAGCGTCCTTCATCTAACTGATCTCCGTGTGTATAGGACGGTTCTGGTTGTGTTTCCAGCGCCCGCTCGAAGAAGCTGGCATCGCGAATTTCGGTCAGGGGTGGCAACTGGTTGAGCGAGTGCAGCCCGAAATAGTCGAGAAAGCGCCGGGTCGTCGCATAGAGCGCGGGACGACCAGGCACATCACGATGACCAACCACCCGCACCCAGTCGCGCTCAGTGAGGGTCTTGATGATCGGCGTGCTCACCGCGACGCCACGGATCTGTTCGATCTCGCCACGGGTGATCGGCTGCCGATAGGCGATCAGGGCCAGGGTCTCGAGTAGCGCGCGCGAATAGCGCGTCGGCTTCTCCTGCCACAGCCGCCCGACCCAGGGAACGATCTCGGCGCGGACCTGCACCCGCCAGCCGCTAGCGACCTCGACCAACTCGATTCCTCGGCCCTGATACTCTTCGCGCAGTGCCTCAAGGGCTGACAGCACCGCCTCCCGGCTCGGGCGCTCTTGGTCTTCGTAGAGGCCCTGTATGCGCTCGATCGACAGCGGTTCGCCGGAGGCCAACAAAGCACCCTCGACCACCTGTTTGACCTCGGGCACCAGCAGCTCCCAATCGCTCATGCCGCCTCGTCAACGCCACGCAGGCGCAGCCGCAACCGAATCGGCGCGAAGGGTTCGACCTGGATCAGCTCCAGCGTCGCAGCCTTCAACAGCTCGAGCACCGCCAGGAAGCTGACCACGACACCCGCGCGGCCCTCGGTGACATCGAATAGATCGGTGAAGGGCACAAGCTCGTCACCACTGATCCGCTCGAGCACCGCCGACATCCGCTCGCGCAACGACAGCGACTCGCGCTCGACCTGATGGCTGGTGAACAGATCGGCGCGCGCCAAGACGCCCTGCAAGGCCGCCAGCAACTCATCGAGTTCGACATGGGGCGGGATGCGCCGAATATGCCCCGGCGGTACCGCTGCCTGGACCGCGAAACAATCGCGCTCCAGCCGTGGCAAGGCCTCGAGGTCTTGCGCGGCTTGCTTGAACTGCTCGTATTCGGCCAAGCGGCGCACCAGCTCGGCGCGCGGATCCTCATCATCCTCGCTGTCGTCGTCGGTTCGCGGCAACAGCATCCGCGACTTGATCTCGCACAGCATCGCGGCCATCACCAGATACTCGGCGGCCAGTTCAAGCCGCACCTCCTTCATCAGCTCCACGTACTCCATGTACTGATTGGTGATCTCGATGATCGGGATATCGAGGATGTCGAGATTTTGGCGTCGGATCAGATAGAGCAGCAGATCCAGCGGCCCCTCGAAGGTGTCGAGGAAGACCTCGAGCGCATCCGGGGGGATATAGAGGTCTTCCGGCAACTTCAGCAGCGGCTCGCCACGCACCAGCGCGAGACGCGTCTGGGTGCCGACTTTGTTCGTCTCGGCCGGGGACGTGGCTGTGGTCTCGGTCTCGGAGTCTGGCAGTGGCATGATCTGGCTCGCGCGCGCTGGCGTGCCGCCGCTCAGCCCTGGCGCAGCGACATCACGTGGCGGACATCTTCCATGGTCTCGCGCGCCGTATCGCGAGCACGCTCGCAGCCCTCGTTGATGAACGAGCGCACCAGATCCGGATCGGCCTCGAGCCGTTTCGCCTCGGCCTGGATCGGCTCCAGCTCCTTGCGCACGGCGTCGATGATGGGCTGCTTGCACTCGACACAACCGATGCCGGCGCTGCGGCAACCTTGCTGCACCCAGTCCTTGACCTCAGTCTCCGAGTAGACCTCGTGGAACCGCCAGACCGGGCAGACTTCGGGATTGCCCGGGTCGCTACGACGCACGCGCGCTGGATCGGTCGGCATGGTGCGCAACTTCTGCTCGACCGCGTCCGGATCATCGCGCAGCGCGATGGTGTTGCCGTAGGATTTGGACATCTTCTGCCCATCGAGCCCTGGCATCTTGGCGGCCTTGGTCAGCAGCGGCGCGGGCTCGGGCAGGATCACCCGGCCACCGCCCTCGAGATAGCCGAGCAGCCGCTCGCGATCGCCGATGGTGATGTTGGCCTGGCTCTCGAGCAGCGCGCGGGCGATAGCGAGTGCCTCCTGATCGCCCTGCTCCTGGTAGCGGCGCTTGAGCTGATCGAACATCTTCGCGTTCTTCTTGCCCATCTTGCGCTTGGCCTGCTCGGCCTGGGCCTCGAAGTCCGGCTCGCGGCCATAGATGTAATTGAAGCGGCGCGCGATCTCGCGCGTCATCTCGACATGGGCGACCTGATCCTCGCCCACTGGCACCGCGCCGGCCTTGTAGATCAGGATATCGGCGCTCTGCAGCAACGGATAACCGAGGAAACCGTAGGTTGCCAGATCCTTTTCCTTGAGCTTCTCCTGCTGATCCTTGTAGCTCGGCACGCGCTCGAGCCAGCCCAGCGGCGTGATCATCGACAGCAGCAGATGCAGCTCGGCATGCTCCGGCACCCGCGACTGGATGAACAGGGTCGCCGCGCCGGCGCTGATGCCCGAGGCGAGCCAGTCGACCACCATGTCGAAGCTGGCCTGGGGTATCTGAGATGGATCTTCGTAGTCGGTCGTCAGCGCATGCCAATCGGCGACGAAGAAGAAGCACTCGTACTCATGTTGGAGCGCGATCCAATTCTTCAGCACACCATGATAGTGGCCGAGATGGAGCTTGCCCGTCGGGCGCATGCCGGAGAGGACACGATGGGTTTGGTTCGGAACGGAAGTCAACGGCTTCGGGCCTTTGGCAGTCACAGGGAGGATCAGTCAGAGAGGGAAACGGTCACGAATCAGCTCGGATGACGGCACCACAGCGAGTGCCGCATGCACCATCGGCCGCAGCACGGTGCCGAGCACGCCGGGCGGCTGTCCGTCCGGCAGCATCAAAAGCGCGACTAGGATCAGCAGCCCATAGGGCTCCAAACGCGCAAAGCCACGCGCCATCGCGCGCGGCAAAAAAGCGCTGAGCACGCGCCCGCCATCCAGCGGCAGCACCGGGATCAGATTCAGCGCCATCAGGAACAGATTGATCAGCACGCCGATCACACAGAGTTCGACGTAGAAATACAGGAAGGCGCTCGGAATGTCGATGCGACCGTCCAACCAGGCCAGCAGCACGGCCATCCCTGGCAAGGCCAGGCCCCACCCGATCGCCATCAGCAGATTGACGCCAGGCCCGGCGACGGCGACCAGCGCCATATCCCAGCGCGGATTGCGCAGCAGGCGCCAGTTCACCGGCACCGGCTTGGCCCAGCCGAACAGGAACGGCACACCGAGCAGGGTCTTGGAACTGAAGAAGATGACCAGCGGCACGATGAGGGTGCCCACCGGATCGATGTGCTTGATCGGGTTGAAGGTGACGCGCCCGAGCAGGGCGGCGGTCGGATCGCCGCGACGATTGGCGACCCACCCATGCGCGGCCTCGTGCACGGTGATCGCGAACAGCACGGGCACCGCGATCAGCAAGATCAGCAACAGGGTTTGAGAGACAGATTCCATGAGATGAGCAGCGAGTGCAGGCGAAGGCCGAAGGCGGCTGGAGTCAAGATTGGGAGGCTACTGCTGAAAGACCGTCGTATCGCCCTTGCCTTCACGCACGACGACGGGCGGATCCTGGGTCATATCGACGACCGTGGTCGGTTGATTGTCGCAGGGACCGCCATCGATGATCAGCTCGACACAATGGCCAATGGTCTCACGGATCTCGAGGACATCATCCATCGGCTCCTCGTCGCCGGGCATGATCAGAGTCGTGCTCAGGATCGGCTGATCCAGCTCGCTCAGCAAGGCCTGGGTGATCGGCGTGCCCGGCACGCGGATACCGATGGCGCGGCGCTTGGGGTGCAGTAACCGACGCGGCACCTGCTTGGTGGCCTGGAAGATGAAGGTATAAGGTCCGGGCGTCAACGACTTGAGCTGACGATAGCCCTGATTATCAAGGCGTGCATAGGTGGCGATCTCCGACAGATCCCGACAGACCAAGGTGAAATGATGGTTGTCGTCGACCCGCCGGATCAGCCGAATGCGATCCAGCGCCGCTTTGTCGCCAAGCTGACAGCCTAACGCATAGGAGGAATCGGTCGGATAGACCACCACTCCACCGGACTCGAACACCGCCGCCGCGCGCTGAATGAGCCGCGCCTGCGGGTCTTGCGGGTGGATCTCGAGGAATTGATGTGAAGTAGCCATCGGCGAAGAGCGGCGACTTAGGCCGTCGCAAGGCGGAAGCCCGGCCGCGCGGTCTGTTCGAGCGGCGATGGTCCGACGCTGGCGAAGCCCAGCTGGTTCCAGATCGGTCGACAGCCGTCGGGAAGGGACGGCAGTCGGCCGAGTTCGACCCAGGGGCTCTCGGGGCCATGATAGTCGGAGCCCGCCGAGGCCAGCAGTCCCTGCTCGCGCGCCCAGCGGGCGAAGGTGAACGCGTCATCCCGACTGTGACTCCCCGAGACCACCTCAATGCCGCGTCCACCACAGGCGCGAAAGTCATCGAGCAAGCGTTTCATCTTCGAGCGCGTGAGCCCGTAGCGCGCCGGGTGAGCCATCACGGCCTGACCGCCGGCGGCGCGAATCCAGCCGACGGCCTCTTCCAGGGTTGTCCAACGTCCAGCCACGTAGCCAGGCTTGCCTTTGACGAGAAAGTGTTTGAACACGGCGCGTACATCCCGAGCCGCACCCCGTTGAACCAGAAAACGGGCGAAATGGGTGCGACCAACGAGTTCGCCCGAGGCGTAAGCCCGCGCGCCCTCGAGTGCCCCGGGCCAGCCAGCCTGCGCCAAACGCTGAGCGATCTCGACCGCCCGCTCTTCGCGGTACGCCCGCAAGCCGGCTAGCCCGGCGCGCAAGCTCGCGCAATGCGGATCGACATCCAGCCCGACGACATGGACGGTGCGCGCACTCCAGGTCACCGAGATCTCGACCCCAGGCACCAGGGTCAATCCCAGCGCGTGCGCGGCCTCGGCGGCTTCATCGATCCCGGCCAAGGTATCGTGATCGGTCAGGGCCAGCACCTCGACGCCCTGCGCGGCGGCCCGCGCCATCAGTTCGCGCGGAGTCAGGGTGCCATCGGAGGCAGTGGAATGCGTATGCAGGTCGGGCGTCTTGATCATCTGTGCATTCTAACCGATCCACCGCCGCATCCCGAGACTCCGTTTCGGGCGCTCGTGATCTCTCCCCGCGATGCGCTCATCTTGGGGAGCGACGGTGTAGGATGCCGCCTTCATTCAGCCTTGCGCGCCCATTGAACCGCGTTGTTCAAACGCGGCCTACCAACCGGAACCCGCGATGAAACTGCTCATCGACTTCTTCCCCATCATCCTCTTTTTTATCGCCTACAAGCTGTCCGGCATCTATGTCGCGACCATCACCGCGATCGTCGCCGCGTTGGCGCAGGTCACCTGGTTGCGCTGGCGGCATAGCCGATTCGAGACGATGCCCTTGATCACGCTGGGGCTGATCGTCGTCTTCGGCGGGCTCACCCTGCTCCTGCGCGATCCGATCTTCGTGATGTGGAAGCCGACCATCGTCAACTGGCTCTTCGCCGGTGCCTTTATCGGTGGCAGCCTGATCGGCAAGCGGCCCTTGGTCGAGCGCATGATGGGTCAGGCCATCAGCGTGCCGGCACCGATCTGGCGACGATTGAACGCGGCCTGGGTGGTGTTCTTCATCGTCTCGGGACTGATCAACCTGTTCGTCGTCTACATTGGCAGCGGCTTCCATGCCGCCGAGCAGGCACTGATCGCGGCGACCGGGATCACCGCGATCGATCTCGCCACCTGCGCCGAACAGTTCGCGGGCCAGTCCCTCGTTCTCTGCGAAACGGCCCATGCGAGTGAAGCGGTTTGGGTCAACTTCAAGCTGTTCGGTATGATGGGGCTGACGATCCTGTTCGTGATCGGGCAGGCGTTCTACCTCGCGCGCCATGTTCAGGAGCCAGATCCAGCGGAGTCCACACCCGTGGATTCCGACCCAACGGATTCTGACCCAGCGGCGCCCTCACCTGCGACCACCGGAGACACCCGCTGATGCTCTATGCCATCATCAGCCGCGATCGGCCAGAGAGCCTGTCGCAACGCCGCGCGACGCGCCCGGCGCATCTCGAGCGCCTGCGTCAGCTACAAGACGCGGGTCGGCTGATCCTCGCCGGCCCGCATCCCGCGATTGATACCTCGGACCCCGGCGAGGCCGGCTTCACGGGATCGCTGGTGGTGGCCGAGTTCAGCGATCTGCAATCGGCCCAGGCTTGGGCCGATGCCGATCCCTATGTCCTTGCGGGCGTCTACGCCGAGGTCCATGTCAAACCCTTTATCAAGGTCCTGCCTGCTTGAGCCAGGCATTCACAGCCATCAAACCGTCAAGAAGGAAAGTCGTATGAGACATCGTTTTATCACCGCGCCGCTGCTGGCCATCGTCCTAGTCTCGCCCGCCTGCGCCCAGGAGCAGGACCCTCAAGAGGCGCAGGCGCGCGACGACACGCTGATCGCCACCGTCAACGGTCAGCCCTATGAACTCGATCTGTTTCGCGCCTACTACGGCGAGCTGCTGCAGCAGCGCGGCGGCCAGAACAGCCCGGAGTTGCAAGAGCAGGCGTTCAACGAGTTCATGAATCTGGTGGTGGCCTCGCAGGAAGGCGAGAAGCGCGATCTGACCGACAACAATGAAGTGCAGACGGCGTTGGCGCTGCAGCGCATGATGGTGCTCTCTGCGGCGGCCCTGCAGAGCATCGGCGCCGAGTTCGATCCCAGCGAGACCGAACTCCGGCAAGCCTATGATCAGCTCGTCGAGCAGTCGCAACAGACCGAGTACAAGGCACGCCACATCCTGCTTGACGATAAGGACAAGGCGCAGGCGCTGATCGAACAGCTCAACGCCGCTGACGGCGAGGGCTTCGCGGAGTTGGCCGAGAAAAACTCACTCGGTCCAACCGCCGAGAAGGGCGGCGATCTCGGCTGGTTCGATGCGCGGCGCATGGTCAAGCCGTTTGCCGATGCCGTCGCCGAGATGGAGCCGGGCTCCTACTCCCAGCAACCGGTACAAACCCAGTTCGGCTGGCATGTGATCCTGCTCGAGGAGACGCGCGCCGCCGAGCCGCCGTCGTTCGAGCAAGCCAAACCCCGGCTCACGACGATGCTGCGTCAGCAGAAGGTCGCCGAGGCGCTCACCAAGCTGCGCAACGATGCCGAGGTCGAACTGAACGAAGACGTGGTCAAGGTCAAGGAAGAGGCCAGCGCCGAGTAAGCCTCTAGCGCGCGGGAGATTGAATTAGCGTAGCGCTGCTCGATCAGCGTTACGCTAATCGCCTGGTGTTGAACAAAACCGCTCCACCCGACGCTCTCCGAGAGGCTGCAGTGGGCGGGCGTTGGCTCCGATGATCCGGGCCAGCCTAGCCAGATCGGAGGGTGCGATCTCGAGCGGCGTATCGAGCACGTAGCGGTGCACCCCTTCCTCGCAGGGTGGCCGTGTCAGCGAGCCTTGGTAGCGGAAATACGAGCGCGGGGACGGAAGCAGCAACATGGCGTTGACGCCGATGTGACGACCGTGGGCATGCTTTCCGGCAGCCGTGGGAGCATGATCGAGGATGCGCCGCAAGGTCTGATTGAACCGATTGCCGGCCTCGATCAGCACTGAAACGATGGCGATATCACCACGGTTATTGCCATGGATAAACTCGATCTCCCCGTCGGGGACGTGCCCATCGATCGCGTGCTCGCCGGGAACGTGAAAACGCAGCTCGACGAGTTCGTAGCTGAGGCCGTCGATCACGAGATGACTGCCACGACCATAACCAAGCCGTAGCGCATTACCGTCATTGACCAAGTGTAAGGCTGTGCTCCGGTAACGAAACCGAAGCGGCGTACAGGGCTGAAACAGGGCTGCCGCGCTCTCGATCGGCACCGGTGACTGCAAGCCCCTAGCACGGCAACGTTCATAGGAGGCATTCAACTCGCCCCAGTGGCTCGGCCCCCGCTCGCCGGCATACGACCAATCGGGTGCCGACGCCTTCATATCGGACAATTGCGATTGCCAGGCGTGGGCGCTCGTGGACAGCAGCAGCGTGACCAGGACTAGACTGAACCGATAGAGCTGCATTTCAACCTCCTTCAACGCTGGGCTTGGCGTCGGGCTTGGCGCTGGGCTTAAGCCCGCCTCGGGCTTCGGCGCGTCAGTCAGGCACCGCCCGGTTTATCGGCACGCCGAATGCCTGCAATCGGCACGACCCGCGCCGATTGCGGCTGATCGGCATAGTAGGGACGGTCACCACCACGGCCCTCGCTATCCGCCAACTCCTTTTCGCGCGCCGCGATCAACGACAAACAGGCGCGCACATCGCCGATCGTACGCTCGGAGAGCGGATGTTTCATGCCGGGTGGCGGTGTCACATCCTTGATCACGGCGGCGAGCGTCTTGCGCATCGCGATCAGGATCTGCTGCTCTTTGCTCAATTCAGACATCATCATCATCCATCGTCGTTTAAGTGACATCGAGCCGGTCATGACCGCCCGCCCTGCGAAGATCGGGACACATCGCGCCGAATTCAGCCACCGCCCTCTGTTGACCGCTCGCACCTCATACCCCGAGCAGTTCGGCGAGCCGCTCGCCGCCGATGATCTCCACTCCGCATTCCTCGGCTTTCGTGAGCTTAGTATCGCCAGGATCGACACCCGCGATGAGAACGTCAGTCTTCTTCGACAGGCTGCTGGTGACCTTGGCGCCCAGCGCTTCGAGCTGCGCCTTGATCTCGGCCCGCGGGCGATCCAAGGTGCCGGTGATCACCACCGTTTTACCCGCTAGCGGGCTGGTCGCGGCTAACGACGCCGTGTCGTCCTCGGGCGCTGCGGGCCGCTCCCAGATGATGTCACCAAGCGACGGCGAGCGCAGCTTGGCGATGACTTCGAGATTATGCGGCTGCGAGAAGAAAGCCTGGATGTGCGCCGCGACCACCGGGCCGATGCCTTCGATCGGCAGCAGCGCTGAGCACGGCGCCTCGATCAAGGCATCGAGATCGCGGAAATGCTCGGCTAGGGCGCGCGCCGTCGTCTCGCCGACCTCGCGAATCCCGAGCGCATGGATGAATCGCGCCAGGGTCGTGTGGCGGCTCTGATCGAGCGCGGCGAGCAGATTCGCGGCCGATTTCTCGCCCATGCGCTCGAGCCCACTCAGCTGCTCCAGCGTCAAACCGTAGAGGTCGGCCGGGTCGGTGACCAGACCGCGATCGACCAACTGCTCGACCAGCTTGTCGCCAAGCCCTTCGATATCCATCGCCCGCCGCGAGGCAAAATGCTTGATCGCCTCCTTGCGCTGTGCCGCGCAGAACAGCCCGCCGGTGCAGCGCGCGACCGCCTCGCCCTCGGCACGCAGCACATCCGAGCCGCAGACAGGACAGTGCGCCGGCAACTGCACCGGCGCCGTGTCGCTCGGCCGGCGTTCCGGCAGCACTCGCACCACCTCCGGGATCACATCACCGGCGCGGCGTACATAGACGGTATCGCCCACGCGCACATCCTTGCGCTGGATCTCATCCATGTTGTGCAGGGTCGCGTTCGCGACCATCGCCCCCGCGATCGAGACCGGCGCCAAGCGTGCGACCGGCGTCAGCGCCCCGGTGCGTCCGACCTGGAACGCGACCGCCTCGACGGTGGTGAGTTCTTCCTGGGCCGGGAATTTGTAGGCGATCGCCCAGGCCGGATTGCGGTTTTCCGCGCCCTTGCGGCGTTTCTCGGCTTTTTCGGTCAGCACACGCTGCTGCGCGAACGCATCGATCTTGTAGACCACGCCATCGATTGCGTAGGCGAGTTGTTCCCGGCGCTCGCCTATCGCCGTGAGATAGGCGAGGCACCCCTCGATCCCCTCGACGCTGCGCTGCTCGGGCGAGACCGGCAGCCCCCAACGCGCGATGCGCGCGAGGCTGTCGTTGTGGCTCTCGGACCAGGGCGCCCCCTCGATCGCGCCCAGGCCATAGCAGAACATGCTCAGGCCGCGCGCGGCGGTCACGCGCGGATCGAGCTGGCGCAGACTGCCGGCGGCGGCATTGCGCGGATTGGCGAAGACCTTGCCGCCCTCGCGTTGGGCACGCGCATTGATGGCCGCAAACCGCTCATAGGTCAGGAAGACCTCACCGCGCACCTCCAACAGCGCTGGCCAGCGGTCTTCCTGCTCCAGGTCGCGCAGGCGCAACGGCAGCGACTGGATGGTTCGCACCTGCGCGGTGACCTCCTCGCCGCGATGACCATCCCCGCGCGTCGCCGCCTGCACCAAGACACCGTCCTCGTAGCACAGGCTGATGGCGAGCCCATCGAGCTTGGGCTCGGCAGAGTAGCGCACCCGATCGGTCCCGAGCCCCTCGCGCACCCGGCGATCGAATTCACGCAGCTCGTGTTCATCGAGCGCGTTCGAGAGCGACAGCATCGGCAATCGATGCTCGACCTCGGCAAAGCTGGCCAGCGGTTCGGCCCCCACCCGCTGCGTCGGCGAGTCCGGCGTCACCAACGCCGGGTAGCGTGCCTCCAATGCCTGCAGCTCGCGCAGCAGGCGGTCGTACTCGGCATCCGGGATCTCCGGGTCATCAAGGACGTAATAGCGGTGATTGTGATGCTCCAGCGCGCGCCGCAGGCGCTCGGCCTGCTCCCGCTCGGACGCCGGCACGCTCATGAGCGAGACGATGGCGCATTGGCGTCGCTCGGCTCGGCACCACGCGCCAGGGCATCGGCGCGCGCGTTGATCAGCTCGAGCAGCTCGTTGCGCAGGGCCTCCCAGGCCGCGTCATCGAAGGGCCGCCGATCCTGCAACCGTAGCTCACCGCCGAGTTCGTCGGCGATCGCGCGGGCCGTGCGCACCAGTTCGTCGTAGACCATCAAGTCGCTCGGCAAGCCTTCGAACTGGGTGAACAACGCAAGCCCAGGCGAGTTGAAGTCCTCCATCGCGTCGAACGGAAAGGTGCCGGGCTTGACCAGATTCGCCAGGCTGAAGTGCGAGCGTTCACCGCTGCCATCGAGGTTGCGCCGGTGATAGATGTCCATCTCTCCAGGCACCAGGTGCTGGCGCTCGGCTGCGGTCTGAATCGCCAAGCCGTCGAAGGCCTGCTCGCGTGCGAACACGAACAGCTGCACGAGCAGCGTTTCCTCCGGCTGTGACGCGGAAGTCGATGCGCCTTGCTCGCGGGCGGCAGGTTCCCGCCGCCCAGCCGCGCCCGCGCCCGCGCCCGCGCCCGATCGACGATTGGAACCGCCGCGCGCCGCGCCGTCCTCGTCATCCACATCGAGGTCATCGATCTCGGCGCGCGCCAGATCGAAACGCCCACGTCGGCGCGCACTGGGCTCCGCATCGATATCGAACGCGGCGCCCGATGTCTGGGCATCGTCCTCGAAGCGCCCGCCGACGTTCGGCTCGCGACGACGGCCAGCGCTGAGCGAGCGCTCGGCATGAGGCGCGTGCGGATCATCGCCCCTGGCGATGCGCCGCCGCTCCCAGATATACAGGGCACCGAGCAAGAGCGCGCCGAGGACGATCAGAATCAATCTTAGTGTAGAGGCATCCATTGGTCTGCATCCGATGGAGGATTGTCTGGAGTATATCAGTGCATGGGTAGCGATTATGCGCTGGGTCAAGCCAACATTCAGGAGGCTGCGACCATGCGCGCGGCCTGTTCGACGTCGACCGAGACCAGGCGCGAGACGCCCGGCTCGTGCATGGTGATACCGAGCAGTTGATCGGCCAGCTCCATGGTCACCTTATTATGGGTGATGAAGATGAACTGGATCTGATCCGACATCGAGCGCACCAGCTCGCAGAAACGCCCGACATTGGCGTCATCGAGCGGCGCATCGACCTCGTCGAGCATGCAGAACGGGGCCGGATTGAGCTGGAAGATCGCGAACACCAGCGCCACAGCGGTGAGCGCCTTCTCGCCACCGGAGAGCATGTGGATGGTGGCGTTGCGCTTACCCGGTGGGCGCGCCATGATCGAGACGCCGGTATCGAGCAGATCGTCGCCGGTGAGTTCGAGCGAGGCATGGCCGCCGCCGAACACGCGTGGGAACAGCTCCTGCAGCCCGCTGTTGATGCGCTCGAAGGTCTCCTTGAAGCGGCTGCGGGTCTCGCGATCGATCTTGCGGATCGCGGATTCGAGCGTCTCCAGCGCGGTGCTGATATCGGCATGCTGCTCCTCGAGATAGCGCATGCGCTCGGATTGCTCCTGGAACTCGTCGATCGCGGCCAGGTTGATGTTGCCGAGGCGCGCGATGCGCGCCTTGACCGCCTCCAGCTCGGACTCGCAGCGCGCCAGTTGGTCGGCGCCGGCAGGTTCGGTACCGGCGAGTTCGGCACTGGCGGGCTCAGCATTTGCGGGGGCGGTCGGGTTCATGGCGTCTAGGTCCAGCGCGTCTGCGTCCATCGCCGCCAACACCGCTGGCGCCGAGGTCTCGCGCGCGCGCAGTTGTTCCTCGACGGTCTGGCGCCGCACCAGCAGCTCTTGGCGCTGCAAGCGCGCTGCGTCGAGCGCCTGGCGCGCGCTGTTCAGCGTCTGCTCGAGCCCGTGGCGACGCTGCTCGGCGGCGCGGATGCGCGTGTCGATCGCCTCCATGCGCGTGCGGCTCTGGTTCAGCGCTTGTTCGACCTGCACACGTTGTTCAAGCTGCTCGTCCAGGCGTTCCCGATGCTCGAGGGCGGGCTCGGCGGCCTCGTTCAAGGCGTCGGCCAGTTCGTCACGGCGCGCCTCGAGACTGGCCAGGCGCTCGCCGGCGCGCTCTAGGTTCGCCAGCAACGCGCCCCGCGAGGCCCGCCACCGTTCGGTCGCGACCTCTAGGCGTTGCACCTGGTCGCGCCAGTGCGTCTCCTCGCCACGCAGCTCGGTCACCGCCGAGCGTCGCGACTCACGCTCGGCGGCTAGGGCATCGCGGCGGTCGGTGAGCTGTTCCGTCTGCTCTAAGGCCGCATGCAGGCGCTCGCGCCCCTGCGCCATGGCATCCTCGATCTCGGCGTGGCGTGCCTGCAGCTCGGCGCGCTCCTCGGCTAGCGCCGCGCGGCGCTCGCGCAGATGGCTCAGGCGAGCGCGCGCGGCGCCTTGCTCGGCATCCAGCTCGGCTCGATCCCGACTCAAACGGGCAAGATCCGCGTGCGCTTCATCGCGCGCCTGCTCAAGTTCGCCCCGGCGCGCGGCCAGGACCTCCTGCTCCTCGGCCAACTCCGCGATCACCTCGTCGAGTTCCTCGGCCGCAGCCTGAAGCGCCCGCATCTCCTCGGCACGCGCGATGCTGCCGCCGACATCGGCGCCGTCCTTCAGGCGTTGGCCCGGCGCGCGCACCCAGCCCGGGCCGACCAGGAAACCATCGCGGGTGACGATGCGCTCGCCGGTATCGAGCCGCGAGCGGCTGCCCAGCGCCTGCGCGCGGCTTTCGGCGACCGCGACCCGATCCAGCCATTGGGTCAGAACCGCCGGTCCACGCACTAGGGCGCCGAGCCCCCCCAGACCGGCCGGCGCGGCACCAACCCTGCCAGCGCCGCTATCCCCATCAACCTGCGTGGCAGCGTGCTCGACCAGCATCAGCGCTTCGCTGTCGAGCGCGCTGGCCAGTGCGTCCAGTTCATCGACGCAGACAGCGGCAAGCGCGCGATTCAAGACCACCTCGACCGCCGACTCCCAGCCGGGCGTGACCTCGATCAGGTCCAACAGACGCGGCGCCTGGGTGAGATCGTAACGATCGATCCAGGCTGCGACCGCCGTATCCGGATTCTCCAGCGCCGCATCCTGCAGCGCTTCGAGCGAGGCCAGCCGGCCGCGCGTGGTCTGCAATTCGGTGCGCGCCGCATCCAAGCGCCCCGCCAGTTCGCGCCGCGCGCTCTCCGCCTCGCGCAAGTCGGCAGCCGCTCGCGCCTGGGCATCGGCGGCGAGGCTCAGGCGCTCGTCGAGCCCCTCGGAACGCTCGTCGAGCGCGGCGAGGCGTTCCTCAAGCTCGGCGGTATCGAGACGCCCGTCTTCGTCATCAATGCGAGCGCTGCGCTGGCGATCCTGGGCCAAGCGCTGTTCGAGCTGATTGAGCGTCGAGCGCTCGTGCTGGGCCTCGGCCGCAGGTCCGGCGAGTTCGAGTTGGACCTCATCCCAGGCCTGTTGCCAGGTTTCGAGCTGATCCTCGGCCTCGGCGAGCTGCTCGCGCAGATCGTCGAGACGCTCGCGTCCCTCCTCCAGCACCGGTGTATCGCGTTCGAGTTCGGCATCGAGTTCGGCCTGCCGCTGCTGATCGCGCTGCAGTTGATCACTGGCCTCGTCCAGCTCGCGCCGCACCGCGCCCAGCTCGCGCTCCTGGCGCTGACGGGTCTCGGTGGCGAATTGCAGGGCTTGTTCCAGACGCGCAATCTCGGAGCCGACCGCGTACCAGCGCCCCTGCACCGCGTTGAAGGCCTCGGAGGCTTCGGCGTGCTCGGCGCGCTCTGATTCGATCTCGGCCTCGAGCCGGCGCAGCGCCGCCTGATCGGCTTCCAGCCGTGTCTCGGCCTCACCGATCACCCGATCCTGGTGCGCGAGCGCGTGGTCCAGCTCGCGCCAGCGCAGGGCATCGCGTTCATCGGTCAGGCGTCGTTCGTCTTCTTTCAGCGCCCGATAGTTGGCGGCGGCCTTGGCTTGCCGCTCCAGATGCTGCAACTGTTTGCTGACTTCATCGCGCAGATCTTGGAGGCGCTCCAGATTCTCGCGCGTGTGGCGCATTCGGTTCTCGGTCTCGCGCCGACGTTCCTTGTACTTAGAGATGCCGGCCGCCTCCTCAATGAACAGCCGCAGCTCATCGGGCTTGGCCTCGATGAAGCGCGAGATCATGCCCTGCTCGATGATCGCGTAGCTGCGCGGCCCGAGGCCGGTGCCGAGAAAGAGGTCTTGGATATCGCGCCGCCGGCAGCGGGCGCCGTTCAGGAAGTAGCTCGACTGGCCATCGCGCGAGACCTGGCGCTTGACCGCGATCTGCGCGAAACGCGCGAATTCGCCGCCGGCGCGACCATCGCTGTTGTCGAAGACCAGCTCGATATGGGCCAATCCAACCGGCTTGCGCGAGCTGCTGCCATTGAAGATGACATCGGCCATCGACTGCCCGCGCAGCATCTTCGCCGAACTCTCGCCCATGACCCAACGCACCGCATCGATGACGTTCGATTTGCCGCAGCCGTTCGGGCCGACCACACCGACGCGATTGCTCGGAAAGGGAACGGTCGTCGGGTCGACGAAGGACTTGAAACCGGCGAGCTTGATCTTCTCCAGACGCATCGGCGAACGATACTGGAGCCCTCGGCAGCCCACAAGCTCGCCGACGGCACGCCGACCTGGGCTCTAATCTGAGCGTCGGCCCTGATGGGTGAAGACATAGAGCCCGGAGCCGACGATGATCGCGGCGCCGAGACCGGTGAGCAGATCCGGGATCTCGCTGAAGATCAGCCAGCCCAAGAGTGTCGCGCTGAGGATCTCCAGATACTGAAAGGGCGCCAGCACGCCAGCGCCAGCGCGCCTTAGGGCCAGGGCCGTGAGGACATTGGTCGCCGCCGCGATCGCGCCGACGCCGAGCAACAGCGGCCAGACGCCGAGCACCGGCAAGCTTGGCGGCATGATCGGCCGCCCCTCGACGAGCAGGCCAAGCCCCATGATCAGCACCAGCACCAGCGCCGCAGCCGCACCGGTCCAGAACGCCAGCGTCAGGGCATCATCGCGTCCGCCGACGACCCGGGTCAGCGCCAGGAAGCCGGCGAAAAACGCGCCTGCGGCTACCGGAAAGATCGCCGCCGGTCCATAGGCGGCCCAGTTCGGACGCAGTACGATCAGCGCGCCCACCAAGCCGATCACCACCGCTACCCACTGCCGCAGGCTCACCGACTCGCGTAACGCGAGCGCCGAGATCAAGGTCAGTAACAACGGCTCGATGAAGAACAGCGCGGTATTGTTGGCGAGCGGCAGATAATGCAGCCCAGAGAACAGGCAGATCACCGCCAGAGCGATCAACGCCCCAAGCGCCAGATGGCGGACACCCGGCGCCGGCAGTCGCCCGCCTTTGTAGATCAGCAGCACCGGCAGCAACAACAGCGACTGCAACAGGAAGCGAGCGGCGGCGATCTGCACCGGCGCCAGCGTCGTGGTCAGGAACTTGGCCAAGGCATCGCTGACCGGAAACAGCAGCATTGCGATGGTCATCAGCAGCATGCCCAGCTCGACCTCGCGGCGAGCCCCTTGGCTGGCGACACTGACCATCAGCCGGTGCGCTGGAGGCCGTTCCAGAGGGCATGGAAATGATGCGTCGGCCCCTGGCCTTGTCCGACCTCGAGGCTGTCAGCATGAGCAATCGCGCCGGCGACATAGGTCTTGGCAGCGCGCGCCGCGACAATCGGTTCAGCGCCCATCGCAAGCTGCGCCGCAAGCGCCGATGAGAGCGTGCAACCGGTACCGTGGGTGTTCTTGGTCGGGAGACGCTCGGTTTCTAGCCAAATGCCTCCTTCGGCTGTGACCAGATAATCCGGGCTCGCTGCACCGCTCAGATGGCCGCCCTTCAGAAGCACCGCAGAAGGGCCGAGCGCCAGCAACCGCTCGGCGAGTGCCGGCATCGCCGCTGAATCAGTCGCCTCCGGCTCGTCCAGCAGCGCCGCCGCCTCCGGCAGGTTCGGCGTGAGGATGGTCGCCAACGGCAGCAAGCGCTCGATCAAGGTTCGGATGGCGGCCTCCGAGAGCAGCCGATCGCCGCCCTTGGCGACCATCACCGGGTCGAGCACGATGCGTTGCGCGTGATGGCGCGTGAGCGCCTCGGCCACCGCCTGCGTGATCTCGGGCGAGCCGAGCATGCCGATCTTCACCGCATCGACACGGATATCCTCGAACACTGCATCGATCTGCGCTGTGACGAACTCGGGCGCGACCAATTGCACCCCACGAACCCCACAGGTGTTCTGCGCGGTCAGCGCCGTGATCGCCGCCATCGCATAGGCGCCATTGGCCGAGATCGCCTTGATGTCAGCCTGGATACCGGCGCCGCCGGAGGGGTCGGAGCCGGCGACCGCGAGGACATGCTTGATTGCACTCATCGGTCGGAGTTTGTGCGCTTGTTGGACGATTGGCTCATAGTGTGTTTTGAGGAGCTATGCTTACAGCGCAGGTTGCAGCAAGCATGTCATCAGAGAACCTAACACGGCTTTCCCTCTTCGTTTGGCATTATGGATAAACTCGAAAAATGCCAAGTACAGAGGAAACTTCTCTTGTGAGAGTCCGCGATGAGGACGTAACCAAGAACGCAGCAAAGACCAAAATCCTTCCATGGTGGGGCATTTTACCGAACCGGACTAACGCATATTACGAATGATTTCATAGCATCGGGCCTCATCAATAAGACGCACTATGAGCCTTGCCGTAAATTACGTTAGTGAGCGATCTCGAACTTCCACTTCTCGCATGCAGAGGAAGGTACTAGACGACTGCTTGGAGTCGAGTCAGCGTTCCCAAAGGTTGCGAGAATTGAGTCGGGAACCTGTAAGCTCCCAACCCCGATGACCCTGAGGAAACCGAGCGGCGAATTCAACCACCGCCGGCCAATCAGGCAAGCATCCCCTCACGCATGATGAAGGCGACGATCGCGTCCAGCCCCTCGCCTGCGCGCAGATTGGTCATCACGAAGGGCCGCTCACCGCGCATGCGTTTGGCATCGCTCGCCATCACCTCCAGCGAGGCACAGACATGCGGCGCGAGATCAATCTTGTTGATCACCAGCAGGTCCGAACGGGTGATGCCAGGCCCGCCCTTGCGCGGGATCTTCTCGCCTTCGGCGACATCGATGACGTAGATCGTCAAGTCGGCAAGCTCCGGACTGAAGGTCGCGGCTAGGTTATCACCGCCGCTCTCGATGAAGATCAGATCGAGGTCCGGGAAGCGTTGCTGCAGATCGGCGACCGCAGTCAGGTTCATCGATGCATCCTCGCGGATCGCGGTGTGCGGACAACCACCGGTCTCGACCCCTAGGATGCGTTCCGGCGCCAGCGCCTCGCTGCGGATCAGGAACTCGGCGTCCTCGCGGGTATAGATGTCGTTGGTGACCACCGCGATCTGCACGCGATCGCGTAGCCGTTTGCAGAGTGCATCGAGTAAGGCCGTCTTGCCAGAGCCGACCGGGCCGCCGACACCGACGCGCAAAGGGTTGCTGGATTCATTCGTCATGAGCCGTGGAACCACAGGATGCTGAAGGGATGACGTTGTTTCGGAAGGACCGCAGGCTCCTTATGCCGGCCGTTGCCGAACACCCGCTAGCGAGGCGGCGAGTGCCACCCCGATGAGCATGCCGGCAGTATTCAAGCCGATATCAAGGAGCGACGCATAGCGGCCGGGGGCGAACAGCTGCACGAACTCCAACAGGGCCCCATAGCCGGTGGCGAAAATGGCAGCTAACAGGATCGGCCGCTTAAGGCGCACCAGCGCGGCCGCCCAGAGCACGGTCAGGAGTGCGTAGAGCGCGACATGCATTGCGTTCTGCAACAGCGATGGCACCGACCCGATCACGACGACGAGCTTGGCGTCGCCCTCTTGCGGGTAGCCGGGCACGAGCGACAGGAAGGCGATGGCGCCGGTCAGCGCAAGACTCGCCCCCAGCCGGATCGGGATGGAACGAAACAGGGCGGCGATCATGAGCGATAGAGTCTGGTGTACTGGGTTTCGTGAAGGCTACTGGCGATGGCCAGCGCCGGCGTGCTGGCGCCAATCTCGCTGTCGGCGACCAGCCGGGCTTGGCTGACCGCGTTCGGAATCCGCGCCGCGAGACCTGTCAGTATGCGTTGCCCCGCAGTCTGGCCGAGCGGCACCAGCTTGACGCCTGCCAGGGTCAAGTTCTCGGCCCAGGACCACGCATAGCCAAGCAGCGCATCGGTCTGCCCGATCTTCCAGGCCGCCGCCGCGAACGCGAAACCGGCGAGCTGGCTGCGCGCGAGGATTGCGCGCCAGTCGGCTCGCGGCGCTACGCCCCGTTGGGCCATCGCACGATCCAGCAACCCGAGTGCGTGCAGCAGCTCGGCCAGTGCACGTCCGCAGCCGGCCTCCTCGGCGCGCAGCTCGGCGGTCTCGCGCCGCGCAAGCAGTTCATCGATCCAATCCGACATCCGTGCTACGGAGTCGCGACTGGCGGCGTCCATCATGCGCAGCAGCAGCGGTAGATCGACCCAGGTCAGCGCTTGCGCAAGCTGATCCGAGAGCCAATCCTCGAGCGTTGACTCATTGCGCACCCATCCCGCCTCGACCGCCCATTCCAAGCCTTGCGAGTAGGCGAAGGCGCCCACCGGCAGCGACGGGCTGACGAGCTGCAGCAGTCGCAAGAGCGGCAGCGGCGCCTCAGTGGGCATGGCCATGCCGGTGCCCGTCGCCGCCATGTCCATGCTGCCCACCACGGTAAGCCCCCGGTTCCGGCTCGAATGGGGCCTCCTCCGAGGTGACGGAGAGACCGAGGCCGCGCACCATGGCATCAAGCACATGATCCTGGAGCCAGCGCAGGCGGCCCGGCTCGATTTGTAACGCGACATGGCGATTGCCGAGGTGATAAGCCGCGCGTGCGAGCAGCACGGGATCATCGGATTCCGCGCTCGCGACCGGCTCGGCTGCGGCCCGGACCTGCACGACGACACCCTGCTCGTCGCTCAGTCGATCGCCGTCGCGCAGGCTTTCGCCGCCGCGCGACAGCAGCACCCCCACTTCGCGGCCGTCATCGAGACGCGCACGCAGCCGCGAGCGCGAGCGCTGTTCATAGGTGAGCGGCAGCATCGCGCTGGGCGACGGCGCCTCGGCCACCCGCTGGGTCAGGCGCAGCGCCAGATCATCACGCTCATCATTCGATAGCATCGTGTGGCAGCCCACTGTGAATCGCGCTGACGCAGCGTTCCAAGTCAATGCACGACGACATCACGAAGGATGCGCGGGTCACGGCTTGATAGCTATGCACTGGAATGTTGCGAACTCCGACAATATCGCTCAAAACAGGAAATAGCGCTGCGCCAGCGGCAGCACGTCGGCCGGCTCGCAGGTCAGCAGCTCGCCGTCGGCGCGCACCTGATAGGTCTGAGGATCAACCTCAATGGTCGGCTGCCAGAAGTTGTGGATCATGTCGACCTTGCGCACTTGGCGCACGTCGCGCACCACGCCGACGCGCCGCCGCAGATTCAGCCGCTGTGGCTCGCCGGCCTGTAGTGCCCATTGCGAGATGAAGGTCATGCAGGTCTCGCCGAGCGCGCCGCCGAAGGCACCGAACATCGGCCGATAGTGGACCGGCTGCGGGGTCGGGATGGAGGCGTTCGGATCACCCATCGGCGCCATCGCGATCATGCCGCCCTTGAGGATCAGGCTCGGCTTGGCGCCGAAGAAGGCCGGCTTCCAGAGCACTAGGTCGGCCAGCTTGCCAACCTCGATCGACCCAACCTCGTGGGCGATGCCGTGGGTGATCGCCGGGTTGATCGTGTATTTGGCGATGTAACGCTTGGCGCGGTAATTGTCGTTGTCGCCCCGATCGACCACGCCAGCCCAATCCGGTGCGGCGAGATGGCCGCGCTGCAGCTTCATCTTGTGCGCGGTCTGCCAGGTGCGACAGATCACCTCGCCGACGCGGCCCATCGCCTGCGAGTCGGAGGCGATCATCGAGAAGGCGCCGAGATCGTGCAGGATGTCCTCGGCGGCAATGGTCTCGCGGCGAATGCGCGATTCGGCGAAGGCGACATCCTCCGGGATCGACGGCGACAGATGATGGCAGACCATCAGCATGTCCAGATGCTCATCGACCGTGTTGATGGTGTAGGGCCGGGTCGGATTGGTCGACGACGGCAGCACATTGGCCTGCCCGGCAGCCTTAATGATGTCCGGCGCATGGCCACCGCCCGCACCCTCGGTATGATAGGTATGGATGCAGCGGTCCTTGAACGCAGCGAGGGTGTCCTCGACGAAGCCCGACTCATTGAGCGTATCGGTGTGGATGGCGACCTGCACATCCATCTTTTCGGCGACGCCCAGCGCGCAGTCGATCGCGGCCGGGGTCGTGCCCCAGTCCTCGTGCAATTTCAGGCCCATGGCCCCGCAACGCACCTGCTCCTCGAGCGCATTCGGCTGGCTGCCGTTGCCCTTTCCGTAGACGCCGAAGTTGACCGGCAGCCCCTCGGCGGCCTGCAGCATGCGACGGATGTTCCAAGGACCGGGCGTACAGGTGGTGGCGTTGGTGCCGGTGGCCGGGCCGGTGCCACCGCCAAGCAGCGTGGTCACCCCGGACGCCAGCGCCTCCTCGGCCTGCTGCGGACAGATGAGATGGACATGGGCATCGATACCGCCGGCGGTCAGGATCTGGCCCTCGCCGGCGATGATCTCGGTGCCGGGGCCGATGAGCACATCAACGCCGTGCTGAGTGTCCGGATTACCGGCCTTGCCGATCGCGGCGATGCGCCCGTTGTTGATGCCAACATCGGCCTTGACCACGCCCCAGAAATCCAGAATCAGCGCATTGGTGATGACCAGATCCATGACCTCGTCGGACTGGCGCTGACATTGGCCCATGCCGTCGCGGATGACCTTGCCGCCGCCGAACTTGACCTCATCGCCATAGTGGGTCAGATCCTCCTCGACCTCGAGGATCAGATCGGTATCGGCGAGCCGGAGCTTGTCGCCCGTGGTCGGACCGTACATCGATGCATAGGCCTGCCGGCTGATCTTGTTCATGCCTTGCCCTCCTCCTCGGCGCTGTCATCATCGGGCTCGGGCTCGGGCTCGGGCTCGAGCCGCCCCATCACCTCGCCGCGAAACCCATAGACCGCGCGCGCGCCGGCATAGGGCACCAGGTCGACGGTGCGCGACTGACCGGGTTCGAAGCGCACCGCAGTGCCGGCGGGGATGTCCAGCCGACAGCCGCGCGTCGGTGCGCGCTCGAATTGCAGTGCCGGATTGGTCTCGAAAAAATGATAATGAGAGCCGACCTGAATCGGCCGATCGCCCGTGTTCGCAACCTCGACCGATAACACCGGACGGCCGACATTGAGTTCGATCTCGCCAGCGGCCGGGAAGAGTTCGCCAGGAATCATGATGCCATCCTCGGGGTGGGTGGACGGGCTAAACGATGGGGTCGTGGACGGTGACTAGCTTGGTGCCGTCGGGGAAGGTCGCTTCCACCTGCACATCCGGGATCATCTCCGGGACACCCTCCATGACCTCGTCGCGGCTCAGCAGCGTGCGGCCATCATCCATGAGTTCGGCGACCGTGCGGCCATCACGCGCGCCTTCCAGAATGGCGCAGCTGATGAAGGCCACCGCCTCCGGGTAATTGAGCTTCAGCCCTCTCGCCTTGCGCCTTTCGGCGAGCAGACCGGCGGTGAACAGCAGCAGCTTATCTTTTTCGCGGGGGTTCAGCTCCATGGTCGACGCCTCGTCGAGTCGGGTTGAGATGGAACAGTGTATACGCCAGCAGAGCGCACTGATAGAGCCACAAGCAATGGGGACCGACTCCTTGATCCGGCCGCTTGATCAGACCGGCGCTCAGGTCGCCCAGATGCGGGGCGCGGATGCCTCCAGACCGAGCAGGCGCGGCCTCAAGCCCTGCCAGAGGGCACGAAACTGGAGCAAGACCGGCTCCACCTTAGAGGCGAGCGCGCGCGCGACTAGAAGGTCGTCCAGCAAGGTCAGGCCGAGCCTGAATCCAGGCTCGGCCGGAACCAGCGCGCGCGCGGCCTCCAGGTCCTCGGGCGTGGCGCCGGTCGCGATCAGGGTGGCACTGATCGGTTGGCCGCGCAGACCGCTTGGCCCATCCAAGCCGCCTGGCCTGGATGGCTCGGCATCCAGGCGCAGGCGCTCGATCAGTAACGGTCGTCCATCACGCTCGAGACGCAGCCCAAGCGCGGCGCGGCCCTGGTCGAACCGCTCCCCGATCGCCGGCCGCCCGAGACTGAGGATCTCCCAGCCGATGAAACGCGCCGCGCCGCTCAGCACGACCTGTGTTTGCAGGTCGAGACGCGCGCCCGGAAAGAGGATCGCCTCCGGCGGCAGCCATTCCAGCACCCCGCCGTCGGCCACCTCGAAGCACTGCTGTTGCCGCGCCAAGGCCCCGGCGCTGCGGTAGAACTTGGCGGCGCCCGGCGCTGTCAGCAGCGCATGTGCCCCAGCGGCAACCCGCGCCTCGATGTGCAGCTGATCGCCACCGACCACCCCGCCAGGGGGATGCAGCAGATACAGATGGCAGGGCGCGCCCTCGGGATAGAAGCCACGCTGCACCGTCAACGGACCTTGCTGCTGTTTCCGCGCTAAAACGGTGCGTTGACCGCGCGACTCGAACCGCAAAGCAATGCGCGCGCCCCAGCCCGATGGGCGCTGCATCGATGGGCGCTGCACCAATGGATGCCCGGGTGGCTGCCCCGATCGCCCCGCTTCGGTCGAATCCCATGTGAGTGGGAGTGGCATCAGACCGTCAGATACTCGCGCACGAGATCATCACCGAGTTCGGTCATCGCTCCTTCCGCCTTGAGCCGGCCGCGATCGAGGATCGCAAAGCGATCGCCGACACGGCGCGCGAACGGCAGCTTCTGCTCGACCAGGATCACCGTCAGCCCGAGCTGATCCATCAAGCGCCGGATGATATCGCCGATCTCATGCACGATATTTGGTTGAATGCCCTCGGTTGGTTCGTCCAGGATCAACAGCTTCGGATCGATCACTAGGGCGCGACCGATTGCGAGCTGCTGCTGTTGACCGCCGGAGAGATCGCCACCACGACGAGCACGCATCTCATCGAGCACCGGAAACAGCTCGAAGATGAAGTCCGGGATCTGGCGACGGCGATCGGCGCGGGCCGGCAGACCGATGCGCAGGTTCTCCTCCACCGTCAGCAGTGGGAAAATCTGACGTCCCTGCGGCACATAACCGATGCCGAGTCCAGCGCGGCGCTCGGCCGGCAGGCGCGCGAGGTCATGGTCCTGGAATCGCACCGCGCCGGTGTGAAGTGGTAACAGTCCCATGATGCACTCCATCAGCGTGGTCTTGCCGACGCCGTTTCGGCCCATCACACAGGTGCATTCGCCCTCTGAAAAGGTCACCGACAGATCCCAGAGGGTGTGGCTCTCGCCGTAGAATTGGTTGAGCGATTCGATCTGTAACATCGGATGGACTCGGTGAAACGGTGATCACGCAGTCGTCTTGCGTCGACTCCGGGTTCGATAAAGCAAGCTATGCGCCACTTTTTTAGCGTCCGAGCGCCTGCTGGGCGGCCTCGAGCGCTTCCCAGCGTTCGTAACAGCCCGCTAGCTCTGTCTCGACCTCGGTCAGTCGGGTCTGGGTCTCGGTGACCTTCTCCGCCGGCCCCTGATAGAGCGCGGGGTCACCGAGCCGGGCATGCAGCTGTTCGACCTCGCTCTCGAGCGCCTCGATCCGCCGTGGCAACTGCTCGAGCGCGCGTTGATCCTTGTAGCTGAGTTTTCCCGGCGACTTGCCTCGGCCAGCGGACGCAGGCCCCGCTGTTGCCTGAACAGCCTCGCTGTCCCGACCCTTGCGCCTCGGCTCCGTGGTGCGCTGCTGTGGTGACGGCGTTTTAGACCCGGACGCCGTCGACGCCTTGCCCTCCTCGCCTCGCTGTCGCTGCCAATCCGAGTAACCGCCGACGTACTCCTGTACCCAACCGTCACCCTCGAGCACCAGGCTGGAGGTGACCACGTTGTCGAGCAGATCGCGGTCGTGGCTGACCAAGAGCAGGGTGCCGTCGAACGCGTTTAACAGCTCCTCAAGCAGATCCAGGGTCTCGGCGTCCAGATCGTTGGTCGGCTCGTCGAGCACCAGCAGGTTGGCCGGCTGGGTGAACAGCTTAGCCAACAGCAGCCGGTTACGCTCACCGCCCGAGAGCGCCGAGACGGGTTGCTGGGCGCGATCCGGGGCAAACAGGAAATCCTTGAGATACGAGAGCACATGCTGGCTGCGCCCGCCGACCTCGACCTGATCGCTACCGCCAGCGACATTATCGCGCACACTCCGGTTCGGATCGAGCTGAGCGCGGAGTTGGTCGAAATAGGCAACCTTGAGATTGGTGCCGAGCCGAATCTGGCCCGAATCTGGCTGTAGCTGGCCAAGCAGCAGCTTGAGCAGCGTTGACTTGCCGGCGCCATTGGGACCGATGATCCCAACCCGGTCGCCGCGCAGGATCAGGGTGCTGAGATCCTGGATGGTCGGCGCCGAGCCCGCGTCCGGCTGATAGGAGAAGGTCACGCCCTGCGCCTCGACCACCAGCTTGCCGCTGCGCTCGCCGCTGTCGACGCTCAGGCGCGCCTGCCCCAGCCCCTCGCGCCGGGCGCGACGCTCCTCGCGCATCGCCTGCAAGGCCCGCACCCGCCCCTCGTTGCGGGTGCGCCGGGCCTTGATGCCTTGGCGAATCCAGACCTCTTCCTCAGCCAAGCGCTTGTCGAAACGCTCGCGCTCCTTGGCCTCGGCATGCAGTCGTTCCTCGCGCCGGCGCAGATAGTTGTCGTAGTCGCCGGGCCAATCGGTGAGCTGGCCACGATCGAGTTCGAGGATACGGGTGGCCAGGTTGCGCAGGAAACGCCGGTCATGGGTAATGAACAGCAGCGAGCCCTGGAAGCCGAGCATCAGCTCCTCGAGCCATTCGATGGTCTCGATGTCCAGATGGTTGGTCGGCTCGTCGAGCAGCAGCAGATCCGGCTCGCTGATCAGCGCGCGCGCCAGCATCACCCGTCGGCGCAGCCCGCCGGAGAGGGTCGCGTAGATCGCCTCGCCATCCAGGCCCAGCCGCGAGATCACCCGCTCAGCGCGTTGCTCGATCTCCCAGCCGTTGCCGGCCTCAAGGCGCTGTTGCACGGTCGCCAGCCGCGCCAGATCGCGTTCCGAGGCCGAGGCACCCGCCTTGGCCAAGCCATGGCTGAGATGGTGATACTCGGCGACCAGTGCGCCGAGTTCGCCGAGACCACCGGCGACCACGTCCAAGACCCGATGCGCGTCGCCGAGCGGCGCCTCCTGCGCCAGACGGGCCACGCGCAGTCCATCGGCGCGCCAGAGCGCGCCGGCATCGGGCTGGATCTCGCCATCGATGAGCTTGAGCAAGGTACTCTTGCCAGTCCCATTGCGCCCGATGAGACAGACGCGCTCGGCCGGATCGATCTCGAGATCGATCCCATCGAGCAGCGGCGGATGGCCATAAGAGAGCGAGACGGAGCGCAACGAGAGCAGGGACATAGGCAGCTTGGCCGGTATCGGCCGGTGGTCGATGATGTCGGTGATGATAGAACGCGCATCATACTGCGCGCATCGCCTCACTGTACGCATACGCCAAATCCATTGTGCAGCGCAAAATTCCTGTACACTGATGCGTCAATCGTCATTGACACCGCGCTTAATAGAGCAAGAGGCATGGTCAAATCCGTGACATTGCGTGAGGCATGGGCCGGCGAGGCCGACTGCAGGAATTGCGCGTTGCGCACAACGGTGCTGTTTGCTGGACTCACCGAACAGGACTTCGATGGCATCCACGATCCGATCGATCAGTTCAACCTGAAGCCAGGCACTCCGCTGTACCAGGCCGGCGAGGTCGGTGACTATATGTTCACCGTGCGCAGCGGTTCGCTCAAGCTCGTCCAATACCTGCCGGATGGCAGCCAGCGCATCGTGCGCATCGCGCGTGGTACTGACGTGCTTGGGCTCGAAGCATTGCTCGGCAGCGCCTATCAGCACGACGCCGTTGCGCTCTCGCCAAGCGAGGTTTGTCGGTTCCCGACGCGCGTGGTGAAGGCCCTCAGCAAGGACAACCCAAGCCTGCATGAGGAACTCATGCAGCGCTGGCAGCGCGCGCTCACCGAGGCCGACGCCTGGCTGACCGAACTCTCGACCGGCTCGGCGCGTCAGCGCGTCGCCCGGCTCTTGCTGCGCCTGGTCCGCGATCGCGAATCGAGCGAATGCCAGCTCTTCGGACGCGAGGATATGGGCGCCATGCTCGGTATCACCACCGAGACCGCAAGCCGCACCATCGCTGGCTTCAAGCGCGAGAGTCTGATCGTCGAGTCACGGCCGAATCGCTTCCTGCTCGATATCCCCAACCTCCGGCGGATCGCCGAGGATTGACGCCGCTCGGCAATCCGCTAGGGGTGCAACCTGCCGAGCAGGGCTGAGCACCGTAGCGCCGTTTTATCGACGTGTGCCGTAAGACAGCAAAGAACGATCGATGCGGAAAACGATAAACCACGATCAGGAGCACCACCATGGGCGAGCGCTTACCAACACCCCTGACGCCGGAACAGGCGCATCAGTTGCTACAAGATGATCCTCAATCCCTCTTTGTCGATATCCGCTCGACGATGGAGTTTCTGTTCGTCGGCCATCCCGCTGGCGCCGTCCATGTGCCCTGGATCGATGAACCGGATTGGACCGTCAATCCGCAGTTCCTTACCGAGATTCGCAAACGTTTGCTCGGCGGCGCCGTCTGCACCGCAGAGGATGCCTGCGCGCCCGTCGTGCTGATCTGCCGCAGTGGCAAACGCTCGCTCGAGGCAGGCAAGGCGCTGCTCGAGGCCGGCCTGCCCAACGTCTTTCATGTGGACGAAGGCTTCGAGGGCGAACTTGATGAGCAGCACCACCGCTCGACCCGTGGCGGCTGGCGGTTTCGCGGCTTACCCTGGGAACAATGCTGAGCTGCACTCACGCATTGGCCTGACCCGTTGGGCGCACTGGATCAAGACGGACCTGGGTGCCCTCGGCGCGACTTGCCGCCTCGATCGTACGCTTCGCGCCTCCTCGGCTAGCCGCCGCCTCCCTCCCGCGCTCGACGAGATCGCGCAAGCTGATGTTGTTGAGGTAGCCGTAGATGCGATCGCTCAGATCCATCCATAGATCATGGGTCAGGCAGGGGCCGTCCGACTTACAGTTGTGCGCGCCACCGCAACGGGTGGTGTCGACATGCTCATCGACGGCGGTGATCACCTCCGCGATAAAGATAGCGCCAGCCTCGCGCGCCAAATGGTAACCGCCGCCGGGTCCGCGCACACTGAGCACGAGCCCGCGCTTGCGCAGCTTCGCGAACAACTGCTCTAGGTAGGACAGGGAGATGCCCTGACGCTGCGCGATATCCGCAAGCGCGATCGGCCCTTGGCCTTGATGGATTGCAAGGTCCAACACCGCAGTCACCGCATAGCGCCCTTTCGTTGTCAGTCTCACCTCGACCCCTCCTCGCTGATAGCCTTGTCTGACGACATCCTATGATAACCGACCAAACCTATCAATTTTGCTCGGTCGCCTCCGAACTGACCTCAGCCGGGTCGAGCACGCAATCGTCGAGGTCATTGAGATGGGCGAAGTGGCGGGTGATGCCCTGCTCCTCGAGCGCCCGCGACATGGCCTCCATGCGCCGGTCCATGATGTGGATATGATCGAGCATCCGATTCACCGCGTTGGCGACCGGGTCGGGTGCATCGCGGGTGGCCCCATAGGCATCGAACCCCATGCGCTTGGCCGTGTCCGCGCGCCGACGGGTGGCCGCGTCTGCGGCATGCTCGATCACCCGCCCTGGGACGCCGACCACGGTGCCGCCGGCCGGTACTGGCTTCAACACCACCGCGTTCGAGCCGATGCGCGCACCGTCGCCGATATGGATCGGCCCCAGCACCTTGGCACCGGCGCCCACCACCACATCGCGCCCCAAGGTCGGATGGCGCTGGCCCTTCTGCCAACTGGTTCCGCCGAGCGTGACGCCGTGATAGAGCGTGCAGTCATCACCGACCACGGCGGTCTCGCCGATCACCACCCCCATGCCGTGGTCAATAAAGAAACGCTGGCCCAGCCGCGCCCCCGGATGGATCTCGATGCCGGTCAGTAGACGCGCTAGGTTCGACAAGATCCGCGCCAGCCATTTGAAGCCGCGCTCCCAAAGGGCGTGCGAGACCCGGTGCATCATCACCGCATGCAGCCCGGGATAGGTGGTCAGGATCTCGAACGCGTTACGCGCTGCCGGATCGCGCTCGAACACACAGTCGATATCGTCCCGTAGGCGCTTGAACATCAGGCCCTCTCCTCATCAAGAATCGGCTGCGTCCCGCCCCTTAGCGGCGAAACCGATCCGGGTGTTTCCGCCCCTCGGCCGCAGACAGGATGCCGCGCAGGATATTCAGCTCGGTGCGATCCGGGCGCGCGCGGTTGAAGAGCCGTCGCAGCCGTCGGCGCAGGGTGCTGGACTGGTCCGGATCGGCAAACCCGATCCGCGTCATGGTCTGCTCCAAATGCCCATAGAAGCTCGCCATCTCATCGGCGCCCGCCAGGTCGTTTCGCGGCGCGCCAGCCAGGGAGGTGTCCGAGGCTGGCTCCCCTGCTGGCGTCGCGCCAACCGGCCCCCGCAGCGCCACCCGCCGCAGCTCATAGGCGAAGACCTGCGCGGCGGCGGCGATATTGAGCGAACTGTAATCCGGATTGGCCGGTATGCGCGTCAAGAAATGGCAATGAGACAGCTCATCGTTGGTCAGGCCCGAGCGCTCGCGTCCCAACAACAAGGCCACCTCGGCCTCTGCGGCATCCTCTAGCAAGCGCTCGGCACAGCCCTGCGGATCGACCTCTGGCCAAGCCAGGGAGCGCGCGCGCGCGCTCGAGCCGATCACCAATCGGCAGCCGGTCAGCGCCTCCTCGAGCGACGCGCACACCCGCGCGTGTGCTAGCAGATCATCGGCCCCCGCCGCGCGCGCTAGCGCCTCGGCATCGAGCGCCTGCCGAGGCCGCACTAAGCACAATTGCGTGAGCCCCATGGTCTTCATCGCGCGCGCAACCGCGCCCATGTTCGCACTGAGGCTGGTCTCGATCAGCACGAAGCGCACGCGCTCAAGCCGCGCCAGGTCAGGCCGCTGGGCGGATGTGTTATCACCTGCATCCATCACAGTCAGTTCTTCCTCAGTTCTTCAGACTTTTCCGATCTTGTCAATCTACTATCCAAGGCGCGACTAGGTTATCGTTAGCACCATGGATGCCATGTTAAATATTGCTGTACGCGCCGCGCGCCAGGCCGGACGCATCGCCGTGCGCTCTTATGAGCGTGGCGGTGATCTCCGGGTCAACGAGAAAGGTCGTAATGACTTCGTCAGCGAGGTCGACCGCGCCTGTGAGGCCGCCATCATCGACGAGCTGCGCGGCAAGTTCCCCCATCACGCCATCCTCGCTGAGGAGAGCGGCAGCAGCAAGGGCCGTGACGGCAGTGACGAGTTCCAGTGGATCATCGATCCGCTCGACGGCACCACCAATTATCTGCACGGCTTCCCGCAATGGTCCATCTCGATCGGCCTGCGCTACCGTGGGCTGATGGAGCAGGCCGTCGTCTACGACCCGTTGCGCGAGGAACTGTTCACCGCCAGTCGCGGTGGTGGCGCCATGCTGAACGATCGGCGTATCCGGGTCAGCGACCGGCGCGGACTCGAGGGCGCCCTGATCGGCACCGGTATCCCCTTCCGTGATCAGTCGCACCTGACCACCTATCTCAGCATGCTCGCGGCGATGATCCGCGACACCGCCGGCATCCGCCGGCCAGGCTCGGCGGCCCTGGATTTCGCCTATGTGGCCGCTGGGCGCCTTGATGGCTTCTGGGAACTCGGACTCTCGCCCTGGGACTTCGCCGCTGGCGCACTCTTGGTCGCCGAGGCGGGCGGCACCGTCACCGACCTCGCTGGCGGCGACCGCTTCTTCGAGACCTGCAACCTCGTCGCTGGCAGCCTCAAGGTCCACCGCGCCATGATCGAGCGCCTCAAGCCCTTTCGCGGTGGTGACCTCGCGGCCTAGCCAGGCACTGATAGCGAGCCACCCAGCCTCAGCCTGCTCACCTGGGCTCGAGCTGGGGCGCGGTGCAGGAGGCGGCAACGCGACTGCGCGCCGACGGCATCCCTGTGCGGGCCATCGCGCTGCGGCTGATCGCGCCGTTGCAACGCGCGGCACTGCGAATGATGCGCGCCTGCCTGCGATGATCCCCGACGAGGGACTTCCCTAATGCGGGATTTCCCTTATACTCTCGTCATCGTTTTGTAAACAGATCAGGCCTCAACGATGACGACCAAGCTCAACCTCCTACTCATCGGCACTCTCCTGCTGCTCGGCATCTCCGGTCCCGTGTTGGCGGCAAAGCCGGGCCAGGTTCTCAGCGGCATTGCCTCTTACTACCACGACAGCCTGCACGGCAATCAGACCGCCAGCGGCAAGGTCTACAACAAGAACGCGCTCAGCGCCGCCCACAAGACCCTCCCGCTCGGTACGCGTGTGCGCGTGACCGAGCCGTACACCGGACGCAGCGTCGAACTCGAGGTCAACGACCGAGGCCCCTTCACCAAGGGGCGCATCATTGATCTCTCACGCCGGGCCGCCGCCGAACTCGGCATCATCAAGAAGGGCGTGACAAAAGTCAGGGTCGAAATCCTGAGCCTTCCAGGTCAACGCGGTGCCTGACCAGCCTCCGGCCCCAATCCCGGCTTCAATCCCTGCGCCACGCTCGATCCGGCCCCGGTTCTCCAGCCTCGGCACCAGCGCATCAGCGCGCGCGTTGCGCTTTCCCATCGCGGCGCGGCCCGATCATCAGACATAGTCTCTGCGTGTGCGCGGTTGGATACGGGCCATGTCGGCCCGATATCGCAAGCGCTTTTCAAGGACTCTCTAGGAGACAGTACCCATGCGTAAGATGACACGACTCTCGGTGACGACACTCCTGCTCGCAATGCCCGCCCTCGGTCTCGCCGAGACCACGGCCGGCGCCAGCGACGAAGCCCGCGCGCTGATCCAACAGTTCGCCTCGACCTTGCAGTCGGAGCTGGTCAGCGCGATGAAGGCCGGTGGCCCGACGAATGCCGTCGAGGTCTGCCAGGACAAGGCCCCGGCGATCGCCCGCAACCTCTCGCAGACCTCGGAGTGGGAGATCGGCCGCACCAGCCTCAAGACGCGCAACCCCGATAACGCGCCCGACGCTTGGGAGACACGCATCCTCGAGCAGTTCGAGTCCGACAAAGCCGCCGGTAACGAGGTCGCCGAGATGAGCTATGCCGAAGTCCTCGAGAGCGAGGGGCAAAAGGTCTATCGCTACATGCAGGCGATTCCGACCCAGGAGGTCTGCCTGACCTGCCACGGCAGCGACCTCGATCCAGCATTGACGCAAACCCTCGATGAGGCCTACCCCGAGGATCAGGCGCGCGGCTACTCGGCGGGCGACATCCGCGGCGCCTTCACCCTCACCAAGCCGCTCTAAACGCAGCGGGAGCCCTCACCCATGGCCGACCATACCCATATCGTCATCGGTGGCGGTATCAGCGGACTCAGTGCCGCGCATTACGCGCTGCATGCCGGTGTCGACACCCTCTTGCTCGAAGCCAGCGACCGCCCAGGTGGCTGCATCCATAGCAGCCACTTCCAGGCGCTCGACGGCTTTTGGGTCGAGGCTGGCGGCCACACCTGCTTCAACAGCTACGGCCATCTCCTCGGCATCATGGAGCAGCTCGACCTGTTGAAGCTGACCATGGCCAAGGAGAAACGCAGCTACAAGCTGTGGCGCGAAGGCGAGCGGCGCGGCATCCTCTCGGCGCTGCATCCCTTCGAGCTGCTGATCTCGCTGCCCAGCCTGTTCCGCATCGAGAAGGCCGGCAAGACGGTGTCCGAGTACTACGGTCAGGTCATGGGTCGCAAGAATTATCGTGATCTGCTCGGCCCGGCGCTGCGCTCCGTGGTCTGCCAGGACGCCGACAACTTCCCCGCCGAGGCGATGTTCCGCAAGAAGCCGCGCCGCAAGGATGTGCTGCGTGCGTTCACCATGCCCGGCGGCCTCGCCGATATCCCGCGCGCGATCGCCACGCAGCCGGGCTTCAACGCCCAATTCGGCACCCAGGTCACGCGCATCACCGCCCAGGGCGAGGGCTTCGAGATCGAATGCCAGGACGGCAACCAGCACCGCTGCGAGCGCCTGACCCTGGCCGTACCGCCGGATGCCGCCCGTGCCCTGCTCGGCGAGGTCGCGCCAGCGGCGGCGAGCGCGATCCAGAACATCGGCATCGCTTACATCGACACCCTGGTGCTGGCCTTCGAGCGTTCCAGTCTCAGCGTCGAGGAGATCGCCGGGCTGATCAGCATCGATGGCGGCTTCCTCTCTGCGGTGTCGCGCGATTTCCTACCGGACGAGCGCTATCGCGGCTTCGCCTTCCATTTCCCGGGCGACACGCTCAGCGAGGCGGAGCGCGCGCAGATCGCGTGCCAGGCCCTCAATGCCCACGTCGCCGACATCCGCGCCAAGGCCCATGTCCGCAACCAGTTGCCCGCCCTGCGCGCCGATCACATGACGCGTATCCAGGCGCTGGACGCGGCGCTTGCGGGCGGACCGATTGCGGTGACCGGCAATTGGTTCCTCGGCGTCTCGATCGAGGATTGCGTGACCCGCACCCGCAGCGAGCACGAACGGCTCTTCGGCGCGCTGAGCGATGGCGCTCCGGGCGGCAGCGCAAGCGGCCACTGACGGCAGCGCTTGGGACCGAGAGCGAGCGTCGCCCGCGCCATGCTCACGCGCGCCAATAGCCCCATCCTCGCCTGCCATCATCCCCGCGCCGAGGTCATCAATGACCCTCTCGCGCGGGCCTTCTCCCGGCTCGGCGACGAGGATTTCGAACGCCGCTCGCATTTCATCGACGGGCGTTTTGAGAATCTCTACCTCAACGCCGAGCAACTGCCCGGCATCGCCGACATCCTCGCCGTCGCCCTGGAGCAGGCGCGTGTCTGGCTGAGCAGCACTCAGGCGACCTGGCTCGAGGAACCCATCGCGACGGAGCAGCCGCTGCGCGCCGGGTTTTGGATCAATGCCATGCAGCCCGGTCAGGCCACTAGCCGCCACGCGCATGAAGAATGCGACGAATTGCTCTCGGGGGTCTACTACGTCAGCATGCCGGCCGCAGCTGGCGACATCCTCTTCCATGACGGCCCCTTCGAGACTCGACTGCGGCCTTGGCCGGGGCTGCTGCTGTTGTTCGATCCGGCGCTCGAGCACTCGGTCGAGCGCAACTGCGGCGATTCACGGCGACTCTCGATCGCCTTCAACATCGGTCCCAGTCCGGATTAGCGCAGGCGTTCGGTTTCGCGCTCGCGCACGACCAGGCGTTCCATCTCGGCGATCTGAATACGACGCCCATCGAGGGTGCGAAAGCTGCGGCGGCCGATCTCGCTGCGACGCGCCTCATAGTGCTCGGTCTCGCCGGTATAGACGTTGACGACCTGGAGCTGAACGGTCGCGCGCGCATGCTGCCAATCCTGGAACAGATAGAACCCGGTACCGCCGAGCATCAGCACCACGATCCCATAGGCGGCGAGCTTGACCGCGCCACGTGGCATCAGCGGCCCAGCCCCCGAGGCGTGCGATTCCGATGCCGCGCGCAGCCGTAGCGGCTCATCGCCCTCGGCCCGCCAACGGTTGCGCACCACGAGCCAGGCCACCAGGATCACTGTGGCGGTTAACAGGAGTTTTGTGAACATGATCCGATTACGCTACCACGAGCATCGCCCCAGGACCATGGCCAAACACGGCAGGTCGCCGCCTTGTCTGGCGACACCAGCAGGGCTTACCATCCACGGCTCGATCGCGCCGCCCTGCAGTCCGCCACCAAGAGCCATGCCTGTGCTTCCCGTCCTGGTCATCATCCTGGCGAGCCTTGGACTGCTGGTCGGTTGTGATGAGCCACCTCAGCCGAGCGTCAATCTGTATCGGGCCGTTCACAGCGGCGATCTGGATCAGATCAAACGGCACCTGTTCTGGAAGACCGATATCAACCAGCCCGGCCCCGAGGGCGACTATCCCCTGCACGTTGCCGTCAGTCAGGGGCGGGTCGCCATCGCGCGCGTGTTGCTCGAACAGGGCGCGCAACCCGATGTACGCGACGCGCGCGGCCGCACCCCCTTGCATGTCGCGCTCGCGAACGGCAAGGTTCAGGCGGCTCAGTTGCTGCTGCAACAGGGGGTCGATGATGACCTGCAAGCGCTCTTATTCGAACTCGCCGAGGAGCAGGCGCTCGATCCCGATACGATCGAACTGCTGACCGCTTGCGGAGTCGATCTCAACGCCGCCAATTCGCAAGGCCGAACCCCGCTGCATCTGGCGGTCGCGGCTGATGATGTCAAACTGGCAAAACAGCTGATCAACGCCGGCGCCAATGTCAATCACACCGACAGCAATGGCACGACCGCGCTCGAGATCGCCTATGAGCAGAACCAGCCCACTATGATCACCTTGCTCGAGCAGTATGGTGCCGAACGCGCACGCTGACCCGCAACGCAATCCGGACACCGACGACAACCATGAGATGACCAGGAGCCCGGCATGACTGAAAAGGTCGACGATCTGACCATTACCTATACCGAGGGAGACATCGAGACCACCAAGGAACTCGATAAGGTCATCCTGTCCAAGGGCAGCTGGGCCACGGTGCTCTATCGCTACCAAGACTGGGATCGGGCTAAGGAGGCTTACGGACAGGAGCGCTATACCATCCGGCGCTACCAGAAGCGTGGTGGTGAGTATCGGCAACAATCGAAGTTCAACATCTCGAGTCGAGCTCAAGCCCAGGCGCTGGTCGAAGCGCTCCAGGGCTGGCTCGCCGACGACGCTCCGAACTAAGCCCAAACGAGGAGACAAGCGATGATCGATCCCGCCCATCAGGTCGCCGTGATCACCGGCGCTAGTCGCGGGCTCGGTGCTGGCCTCGCGGAACGCTTCCTCGAGCGAGGCCTGCGGGTCGCGGCCTGTGCCCGCGCGCAGCCGGCGCTCGCCGACGATACCGAGCGGCTGCTGAGCATGGCCGCTGATGTCACCGATAGCGGAGCCATGTCACAGTTCTGCGAGACGGCGGTCGAGCGTTTCGGGCGCATCGATCTGTGGATCAACAATGCCGGGCTGCTGGCGCCGATCGGCCCGTTGCGCGACAACGATCCCGCCGAATTCGCGCGGCATATCGAGGTCAATGTCGTCGGCGTGTTCAACGGCAGCCAGGCCTTCATCCGCCACCTGCATGCACGGGGTGGCGAGGGCGTGCTGTTGAACATCAGCTCGGGCGCGGCCCGCAGCGCCTATGCGGGCTGGTCCGCTTACTGTGCCGGCAAGGCGGCGGTGGATCGGATGAGCGAGTCGATCGCGCTGGAGGAGGCCGACAGCGGATTGCGCGTGCATGCCGTCGCGCCCGGCATCATCGACACCGACATGCAGGCGATGATCCGCGACTGCACGCCGGACCAATTCCCGCGCGTGCAAAAATTCCTCGACCTCAAGGCCAAGGAGGGCTTCAGCTCGCCGGTCTTCGTCGCTGATCGCCTGCTCGAGCTAGCGTTCGGCCCCGCTAGAGCCGAACAACCCGTGGCGATGAGCTTGCCGCTGGAAAAGGGCTGAGGCGCAGCGCCCGGTCGCCCGCCTCGAGAGGCGGGAGGCGGACGGCTGGGTTCGGCCGGATGTGGACCGGGCCTCGGCCAGATATCTCGACCGGATCTGGCCCGAGCGAGGGCGGGGGAGCTACTGCGACCGATGCTTCAGCGCCGCTTGCGCTGCCGCGAGCCTTGCGACCGGCACCCGTGGGCCAGAGCAGCTCACATAGTCCAGACCCGCTGCGTCGCAGAAGGAGATCGACGCCGGATGGCCGCCATGCTCGCCGCAGATGCCCACGTGCAGATCCTTGCGCGCGCATCGGCCCCAATCCACGGCCAACTGCATCAGCTTGCCGACCCCCTTCTCGTCGAGCACCTCGAACGGGTTGTCGTTCAACACATCGGACTGGTTGTAGAGCGGCAGGAACTTGTTCTCGGCATCCTCGCGCGAGAACGAGAACACGGCCTGGGTCAGGTCGTTGGTGCCGAACGAGAAGAACTCGGCCTCTGCAGCCAGGGACTCGGCGCGCATGCAGGCCCGCACCACTTCGATCATGGTGCCAAACTTGAACTTGACCGGCTGACCGTGCTTGGCCTGGACCTCGGCGTGGGCCTCGTCGACATAGGCCTTCACGCGCTTGAGTTCCTGCACGGTGCAGACCTGCGGCACCTTGATCTGCGGCTGGATCTCGATCCCGGCCTGGGCACACTCGGCTGCGGCCTCGAGAATCGCGCGCACCTGCATCTTGTAGATCTCCGGGAAGGAGATGCCAAGCCGCACGCCGCGATGGCCGAGCATCGGGTTGGTCTCGTGCAGGGCACGCACCTTCTTGAGCATTGCCTCTTTCTTCGCGATCGCCTCCTCGACCATCATCGGGTCCATTACCCGGCGCACTGCGTCGAACTCGTCACGCGCCTTCTCTGGTGTATGCAGCAGGCCCATGGAGCCAGCCAAGGCCGTCATGCCGCGGGTCGCCCCAGCCAGCGCATGCAGATCGGCAAGGTCTTGCTCAAGCTGATGCTCGTCGGGCAGGAACTCGTGGATCGGCGGATCGAGCAGGCGGATGGTGACCGGATTCGGCGCCATCACCTCGAACAGCTCGCGGAAGTCCTGCCGCTGTAGGGGCAGGAGTGCCTCTAGCGCCGTATCGCGCTGCTCGGTGGTCTCGGCGACGATCATCTCGATCACCAGCGGCAATCGCTCGGTGGCGTTGAACATGCGTTCGGTGCGCGCCAGACCGATGCCGACCGCGCCGTACTTGCGCGCGTTGCGGGCATCCTCGGGCGTGTCGGCATTCGCCATCACCTTCAGCCGTGCGACCTCGTCGGCCCATTGCAGCAGGGTCGAAAGCTCGGGCGTGAAGTCTGGCTCAACGGTCGGGATCTCACCGAGATAGACGCGCCCGGACGAGCCATCAATGGTAATGGTGTCACCCTCCTTGAAGCTGGTTGCGCCGACGATCGCCTCGCGCCGGCCGACATCCACGCTGATCCCCTCGGCACCCGCGACACAGGGCTTACCCATGCCGCGCGCGACCACCGCCGCGTGCGAGGTCTTACCACCGCGCGCGGTCAGAATACCTTCGGAGGCAAAGAAGCCATGGATATCCTCGGGCTTGGTCTCCTCGCGCACCAGGATGACCTTTTGCCCCTGATCATGGCCGAGCTGATGGGCGCGATCGGCATCGAAGACGGCAATGCCCGCCGCCGCGCCCGGCGAGGCAGGCAGACCCTGGGCGACCGGCTCGACCCGAGAACTTGGGTCCAAGCGCGGGAACAGCATCTGCTCGAGGCTGATCGGATCGATGCGCTGCAACGCCTGCTCCTTGCTGATCAAGCCCTCCTGCTCCATCTCCACCGAGGTGCGCACCATGCCGTGCGCGTTCATCTTGCCGTTGCGGGTCTGTAGGCAATAGAGCACGCCGCGCTCGATGGTGAACTCGAAGTCCTGCACCTCGCGATAGTGGCTCTCGAGCTTGGCGCGCAGCTCGGCCAGCTCTTCGGCCATCTGTGGCATCTCGACCTTGAGCCGATCGAGCGGCTTGGGCGTGCGGATACCCGCGACCACGTCCTCGCCCTGGGCATTGATCAGGTATTCGCCGTAGAGGGCGTTCTCGCCGGTGCCCGGGTTGCGGGTGAAGCCCACGCCGGTGGCGGAGTCGTTGCCACGGTTGCCGAACACCATGGTGCAGATATTCACTGCGGTGCCATTGGCCATCTCCGGGGTGATATGGAACTGCCTGCGGTAGTCGACCGCGCGGCGCCCCATCCAACTATTGAAGACCGCCTTGACCGCGATCTCGAGCTGCATCATCGGGTCCGAGGGGAAGGGCTTGCCGGTGTGCTCCTCGACCACCTTGAGGAAACGTTCGCTCATCTCCTTGAGGTCGGATGCCGTGAGATCGATATCCTGCTTGGCATGCGCGGCCTCTTTGACCGCGTTGAATTCCCTGTCGAAGGCCTCGTCATCGACACCGAGCGCGACCTTGCCGAAAAGCTGGATGAAGCGCCGATAGGAGTCGTAGCCAAAGCGATCATCGCCCGTGGCCTTGATCTCGCCCAGCAAGGTCTCTTGGTTGAGGCCGAGGTTGAGGATGGTGTCCATCATGCCCGGCATCGACATCGCCGAGCCGGAGCGCACCGAGACCAGCAGCGGGTTGTCGGGGTCGCCGAAGCCCTTGCTGGTCTTGCGCTCCAAGGCTTCCATTTGCGCGCGGACCTGATCCATCACGCCCGCTGGCAACTGATGATCGGGCTGCTCCAGATAGGCCAGGCATGCGTCGGTCGTGATCACGAAGCCGGGCGGCACGTTGAGACCGATCTGCGTCATCTCGCAGAGATTGGCCCCCTTGCCACCGAGCAGCTTCTTGTTCTTGCCGTCGCCTTCCTCGAAGGCGAATACCCATTTGTTCGATTCAGTCATGCTCTCGGTCCTCGATCCTCGGTTCGGGTGATCAATGCCATCTATTTGATCGAGCATCGTCGCTGTTGGGAAGTGTCCGAAATCAACTGCTCTAGGACTAAACAGCCCGATGACACGATCGCCTGATCTTAGAGGGTTGGACGCTCTCGATAAAACCGCGCTCCATGCGCGAACCACCAACCAACGGCGCCAAGCCGTTTATACTGCCGGCCTTCGCTCCCAGCCCGATCGCCACCGCGATCGCTACCGGGCCCGCACAGACATCGACACCGTATCAGCGCCGAAAGAGACGCGCAGGATCTCAGCCATGTTGGACAAGACCTACGATCCCAAAACCATCGAAACCGCCTGGTACCAGCACTGGGAGCAAGCCGGCTGGTTTGCCCCGGACCTAGGGGCTGGGGCTGGCCCCAACGTCGGTGGCGACCGAGGCCAAGGCGATGTCGCGCCCCCGTTCTGCATCATGATCCCGCCGCCGAACGTGACCGGCAGCCTGCACATGGGCCATGGCTTCAACAATGCGATCATGGACGCCCTGGTGCGCTACCACCGCATGCGTGGCGAACCGACCCTCTGGCAGCCGGGCACCGACCACGCCGGCATCGCCACCCAGATGGTGGTCGAGCGCCGGCTCGAAGCCGAAGGTCAGACCCGCCACGATCTCGGTCGCGAGGCCTTCATCGAGCGGATCTGGGAATGGAAGGCCGAATCCGGCGGCACCATCACCCGTCAGTTGCGCCGGCTCGGCTCCTCGCTCGACTGGCGGCACGAGCGCTTCACCATGGACGAGGGGCTTTCCAACGCCGTGCGCGAGGTCTTCGTGCGCCTGTTCGAGGAAGGGCTGATCTACCGCGGCAAGCGCCTGGTGAACTGGGATCCGGTGCTGCACACCGCGATCTCGGATCTCGAGGTGATCGCCGAGGACGAGGCTGGCCACATGTGGGATCTCAAGTATCCGCTGAGCAACCGCACCGGCGCGATGATCGTCTCCACCACCCGCCCGGAGACCATGCTCGGCGACTGCGCGGTAGCGGTGAACCCGGACGACGAGCGCTACAAACACCTGATCGGCGAGACCGTCGAGCTGCCGCTCACCGGCCGGCGTATCCCGATCATCGCCGACGAGCACGCCGACCCCGAGCTTGGCACCGGCTGCGTCAAGATCACCCCGGCGCACGACTTCAACGACCACGCCGTCTGGCAGCGCCATCGCGACGAGACGCCGATCGCCGATCAGCCGCACGGCGGCCTGATCAACCTCTTCACCATCGATGCCGCCATCCGCGCTAATGCGCCGGAGGAAGGCGAGCTGATCCCCAGCGCCTACAGCGGCCTCGACCGCTTCGAGGCGCGCAAGCGCATCCTCGCCGACCTTGAGGCCCAGGGGCTGCTGGTGCAGGTGCGCGAGCATCGGCTGATGATCCCACGCGGGGATCGCTCCGGCGCCATCGTCGAGCCCTATCTGACCGATCAGTGGTACGTGCGCATCGAGCCGCTGGCCAAGCCGGCCATCAAAGCGGTTGAGGACGGTCACATCCGCTTCGTCCCGGACAACTGGAAGAACACCTATTACGAGTGGATGCACAACATCCAGGATTGGTGCATCAGCCGCCAGCTCTGGTGGGGCCATCGCATCCCGGCCTGGTACGATGACGAAGGCAATATCTACGTCGGCCGTTCCGAGAGCGAGGTGCGCGCCAAGCACGGCCTGAGCGACGCCTATCCGTTGCGCCAAGACGAGGACGTGCTCGACACCTGGTTCAGCTCCGCGCTCTGGCCCTTTAGCACGCTCGGCTGGCCGCCCGAGCAGAATGGGCAGAGCAACCAGCACGGGCAGAACGGTCGGCACGAGCAGAGCAGCGAGCAAGGGCACCAGGAGCAAACGGATCGACTATCCACCTTCTACCCCACCTCGGTGCTGATCACCGGCTTCGACATCATCTTCTTCTGGGTCGCCCGGATGATCATGATGGGGCTCAAGTTCATGGGCGACGTGCCCTTTCGCGACGTCTACATCCACGGCCTGGTGCGCGATGCCCAGGGCAACAAGATGTCGAAATCCAAGGGCAACGTGCTTGACCCCATCGATCTGATCGACGGCATCGAGCTGGAGCCGCTGGTCGCCAAGCGCACCAAGGGGATGATGCAGCCGCAACTGGCCGAGAAGATCGCCAAGCAGACACGCAAGGAATTCCCCGATGGCATCCCCGCCTTCGGCACCGACGCCTTGCGCTTCACCTTCGCCGCGCTCGCCACCACCGGGCGCGACATCAAGCTCGACCTCGGTCGCGTCGAGGGCTATCGCAACTTCTGTAACAAGCTCTGGAATGCCTCGCGCTACGTGTTGATGAACACCGAGGGGCAGGATTGTGGCAGCGGCAGCAACGACGCACCAGGCCTCGAGCTAAGCGCTGCGGACCGATGGATTCGGAGTCGATTGAACAAGACCGTCGCCAGCGTGCGCGACGCACTGGACGCCTACCGCTTCGACCTCGCCGCTCAGGCCATCTACGAGTTCACCTGGAGCGAGTTCTGCGATTGGTACCTCGAACTCGCGAAGCCGGTCCTCACCAGCGACACCGTCTCTGACGCAGCCAAGCGCGGCGCCCGCTGGACCCTGGTCCGAACCCTGGAAACGCTGCTGCGCCTGGCCCATCCCTTCATGCCGTTCATCACCGAAGAGATCTGGCAGAAGGTGCGGCCACTGGCCAGCCCCAGCGGCGATCATCCAGCCGCAACCATCATGCTCGCGCCCTACCCGCTCACCGACAGCAGCCTCGACGATACCGACGCCGAGGCCGAGATCCGCTGGGTGCAACAGTTCATCCTTGGTGTGCGCCGCATCAAAGGCGAGATGAACATTGCTCCGTCCAAGCAACTGCCAGTCCTGATTGCCAACGCCAGCGACCGCGACCGGCAGTGGATCGAGCAGGCACGCCCTTACCTCGACTTCCTCGCGCGCACCGAATCGATCACCGTGCTCGACGACGAGACCGAAGCCCCGGAAGCCGCCATCGCCTTGGTCGGCGCGATGAAGATCCTGATCCCGATGGCCGGGCTCATCGACAAGGACGCCGAACTCAAACGCTTGGACAAGGAGATCGCCAAGCTAAGCGCCGACATCGAGCGCATCGAGAACAAGCTCGCCAACCCCAGCTTTGTCGACAAGGCACCTGCAGCGGTGGTCCAAAAGGAGCGCGACCGCATCGCCGATCAGCGTGCCGCGCTCGCCAATCTCAGTGAGCAGCGCGAGCGGATCGCCGCGCTTTAGTCAAGCGAGACTCTGCATCAAACAGCTCGATCCAATGCATCACGGACACCTGTGCGGCAGCGGCTAGGTGCGTCTGGCAGCCGACGTTGGCGGTCGCGATCAGCGCGGGCGCGCCCGCCTGCAGGGCCTCAAGACGATCGGCCTGCAGCCGCTTCGACAACCCAGCCTGCAGGATCGAATAGGTGCCCGCCGAGCCGCAGCAGCTATGGGCATCCCGCACCGGGGTCAATTCAAAACCAACGCCCGTCAGCAGGGCCTCGACTCGGCCCATCAGCTGCTGACCGTGCTGCAGCGTGCAGGGGGGATGGAAGGCGATTCGATGCGGCACACCACGCGCGAATGGACTCGGTAGCCGGGCCAGATCCTCGGCGTTGAGCAGTTCGCTCAGATCGCGTGCTAGGGCCGAGACACGCGCCGCCTTGGCTGCATAGTCCGGATCATCGCGCAGATGCCAGCCGTAATCCTTGACCACCGCACCACAGCCGCTCGCGGTGATCAGGATCGCCTCGGCCGGCGCGCGCCCGTCTCGCGGCTCGATCTCGGGCCACCAAGCGTCGATATTGCGACGCATGAAGTGCTTCGCCTCGTCCGGCGCCGCCAAATGCTGACTGATCGCCCCGCAGCAGCCACCGCCTTGCGGCTGCAACACTTGGATGTCAAGTTGCGCTAGCACACGTTTGGTCGCCTGCACCGTCCCCGGCGTTAGCGTCGGCTCAACGCAGTTATCGAGCATCAGCACCCGCCGCCTTGCAACGCCCTGCGGCGTCTGCCGATCTGCAGCAACAGCCCCGGCAGTCACGCTCGCGTTCGCTTTCGCAGCAGCCGCAGTCCCGGTGATCGCCGCATTCGCGCCCATAGCATCGGGCGATTGCGATAGCGCCACCGGCACCTTATCGCGCAGTCGCGCCGGCAGCAGCGGCCGCATCCATTGCCCAACGCGCAACAGCGGCACGAACCGACTCGGATAAGGCAGCACCTTGCGCAGCCCCCAACGCATCAGCCGCTCATGTACGGGTCGCGGCACTGATCGCTCAATCCGTTCGCGACCAATCTCGACCAGCTTGTGATACTCAACCCCGGACGGACAGGTCGTCTCGCAGTTCAGGCAGGTCAGGCAACGATCCACATGCTGCTGCGTCGTGCGCGTCGCCGGCTCGCCCTCCAGCACCCGCTTGAGCTGATAGATCCGCCCACGCGGGCCGTCCAGCTCGTCGCCTAGAAGCTGATAGGTCGGGCAGGTCGCGGTACAGAAGCCACAGTGCACGCAGCTGCGCAGGATGCGGTCGGCCTCGCGGCCATCGGAGGTTGCCAGCAGCTCCGGGATCAGTCGCGTCTGCATGACCAGCTCATCGATACAGCCGACCGGGATTGAAGAGGCCGTCTGGGTCAAAGGCCTGCTTTAGACGTTGATGCAACCGCAGCACTACAGGACTCAGCGGCGCGAAGACCCCATCCGTTGGCAATGGAGTGCTTGCCCCCGCGCGGAACAGCGTTGCATGCCCACCAGCAGCGGCAGCCCATGCCCGAACCGCTGTGGTGGTGGATGCGCCAGATCGCGCCTCTGCATCAGCGGACGCCGTGGCCGCAGCCCGAGGGTCAGCATCAGCCACACCCGCTGGCTCCGTCCTCAGCCAGCGCAAGGCGCCGCCCCACTCGATCAAATCAACCCCCGGAATCGCATCCGCTGCGGTCGCCGGTGGTACCGACACTCGCCACAGCGGCCGCTCACCGGCAACACATGCCAGTCGCTGCTCACGTACCGCAGTCCAGAAGGCATCGGCTTCCGCAGGGGTCATCAGCATGCCGCCGAGCAGGCGCTGCGTTTCGGTCAGCGCCTCATCACTCCCGGCGACCCGCAGATGCAGCCGGCCATTCAGCCAAGCCATGCCCGTGATCGGCAGCGCCTGCCCAGCCCAACGCTGCATCAACGCCAGCGCACTCGCTTGATCCTGCTCCTGTACCAGCGTGATCCGGCCCGGCGGCCTCGGCATCACCTTGATCGACACCTCCAACAGCACGCCCAGCACCCCGAGCGAGCCCACCATCAAGCGCGATAGATCGTAGCCAGCGACGTTCTTCATCACCCGGCCGCCGAACTGCAGCACCTTGCCCTTGCCATTCAGCATCCGCACGCCGAGCACCGCATCACGGACGCTGGCTGCATAGGGCCGCCGAGGCCCAGACAGACCCGCCACCACTACCCCGCCGATCGTCGCTCGCTCACCAAAATGCGGCGGCTCGAACGGGAATTCCTGCCCATGCTCAGCCAGCAGCGCCTCGACCTCGGCGAGTGGCGTGCCGGCCCGAACCGTGACCGCCAGTTCAGTCGGCTCATAGGCGATGACACCGCAGTGGATTGAGCAATCCAATTCGGCATCGGCCTGCACCGGATTGCCATAAAAGGCCTTGGTCTTGCCGCCGTGGATCGCCAGCGTTGTGCCCGCTAAGCGCGCGGCATTGACCTGCTCGACGATCGCCTGCTCAGTCATCGTATCCAAGTGTTCAGCAGCCATCGAAGTCGAGCACCAGCTAAAACCGTGGCAGCTCGGGAAACTTCAGCTCCCCGTGATGGACATGCATGGCCCCGAATTCCGCGCAGCGGTGCAGCGTCGGCACCGCCTTACCCGGATTCAGCAGCCCCTTCGGATCAAACGCCGCCTTCACCGCATGCATCTGGGTCAACTCGGCGCTATTGAACTGCACGCACATCTGATTCAGCTTCTCGACACCCACGCCATGCTCACCGGTCACGGTGCCGCCCACCTCAACGCACAGTTCCAGAATCGCGCCGCCGAGTTCCTCGGCCTTATCCAGCTCCCCGGGGTTATTCGCATCGTAAAGGATCAATGGATGCAGATTGCCGTCGCCGGCATGGAACACATTCGCCACCGCCAGCCCATATTCAGCCGATAGCTCGGCGATGCGATTCAGCACCGGCCCCAGCTCACGGCGCGGGATGGTGCCGTCCATGCAGTAATAGTCCGGCGAGATCCGCCCGACCGCCGGAAACGCCGCCTTGCGTCCCTTCCAAAACCGCAGGCGCTCTGCATCATCCACAGCTGTGCGAACACCGGTAGCCCCGGCACCGAGCAGCAGCTCGCGCACCCGCATCACATCCACCGACACCTCGGCGTTGAAGCCATCCAACTCGCAGATTAGGATCGCCGCCGCGTCCATCGGATAGCCAGCATGGACAAAGGCTTCGGCCGCCCGAATCGCCGGGTTGTCCATCATCTCCAGCCCGGCCGGAATGATTCCGGCCCCAATGATCCGAGCCACCGCCGACCCAGCCCGCTCGATGCTATCGAACGACGCCAACAGCGCCTGCGCCCGCTCCGGCTTCGGCAACAATTTCACCGTCACCTCCACGATGACGCCGAGCATCCCCTCCGAGCCCGTCATCAACGCCAACAGATCCAGCCCCGGCGAATCCAGCGCCTCGGAGCCCACCTCAAACAGCTCACCTTCAACGCTCACCAGCTTCAGTTTGAGAATGTTGTGCACCGTCAGCCCATACTTCAGGCAGTGCACACCGCCCGAGTTCTCGGCCACATTGCCCCCGATCGAGCAGGCGATCTGCGATGACGGATCAGGCGCGTAATAGAGCCCATGGACAGCCGCAGCCTCACTGATCGCTAGATTGCGCACCCCCGGCTGCACCCTCGCCATGCGATTGGCCGGGTCAATGTCAATCATCCGATTGAACTTCGCCAGCGACAGCAGCACCCCATCGGCGAGCGGCAGCGCGCCGCCGGAGAGCCCCGTGCCCGCCCCGCGCGCCACCACCGGCACCTCCAACCGATGACAGAGCCGCATGATCTGCTGCACCTGCTCCACCGTCTCCGGCAACGCCACCACCAGCGGCCGCTGTTGGAAGGCGCTCAGCCCATCACATTCATAAGGCGCCAGCTCAGCCTCGCTCGCGAGCACGCTGGCCGCAGGCAGCAGCCGACGCAGCTCCGTGATGACCTCGGGCTTTGGATTCAGCGGGCGTTCGTCTGGGATTCTGGACATGAATGGACTCGACCGAAACCTTAAATTCAAGCAGTGTCCTGTGCTGCCAACGTCTGATACACCTCCGTCAACGTCTCATCACCACCCACATTCCCCGGAAAGATCACCACCGGCAGATTCGGAAAACGCGGATGATCCTCCGGACAACGCACCACCGAACAGCCCGCATGCACCTGCCCGAGCACCCGCGCGGTGCGCAACGCCAACGCCTTGCTCAGCGTATCGTTCGAAGTAATCCCCCCCTTACTGATCAGAAAACCGATATCCGCCGGCAACCGCTGGCCAATCTCCACCAGCAACGCCGCCACCCGATCCCCAAACGCCAAGCGCTCCGCCTTGGTCGCAAACTGCCGCTCGCTGCGGCTGGTGTAGAGCACCGCACCGTAGCCCTCACGCATTGCCGCCTCCACCGCAGCAATCAACTCCGTCACCAGCGTATCAGCGGCGTCGATCCGCCCCGGATCCCTATCGGGACCTACCGCATCCGTCCCATCCAGCCGATCCAGATCAACCTCCAGTCCCACCACATTCGTCTCCGCCAACAGATGCTCCAACTGCCGTGTCGACTTACCGACATGCGAGCCCATCAACACAACCCCTGGCTGGCCACCGCGCACAAAGGCCGCCATCTCGGCTGCCGGCACCGGCTGTGGCGACAGCCCCGCCAAGGCCGTCAACAGACTCGCTGCACTGCGAAACAGAAACCGCTTGCCCTGCCCCGCCGTCGCCAACACCTGCCGAGCAAAGCCATCCAGATCCGCCTGCTCCTCGGCATCCACCACGCAACAGCGATTCCCCTCCAAGCGAATCAGCCGACCCTCCAATTCCCCGCGCACATCCGCCAGCGAAAGCCGCTCCACCTCATCCGCAGCAATCCGCCCTGCGGTCTTCTCGTCAACATAGTCCGGCAAGAATGCCGTGCTGAACCCGAACACCGAATCCCGCGCAAACTCCGTCTCATGCACCGGCACCGGCTCGCCATCAACCATCAAATAATGGATCCCATCCCGCGTAAAGCGACCACCTTCAAAGAATGCGGGCACCAGAAAATGCGCATCAAACGGCCCCAACACCTCCTCGATCACATCCGTCTCCACCGGATAATGCCCACGCAAGGTACTATCCGACCGACTCACCACCACCGGCTGCACTGGTTCCCCAGCCTCTTCCATCCGCGCCAATGCGGCACCCAAATTGACACAAATCTCACGCGTGACTGCGGCTGCTGACTCGGCATCCATCCCCCGCGTGTTGCTCAGTACGAAAAACAGTGGCGATGCATCGCGCAGGCCTTCCAGCAAGGTCTCCACATCCCATCGCGTCAGCAACAGGCACCCATGCACCGTCTGCGAGCCCGTCGGGTCATCATCAATTGCAATAATCTTCGTCACAGGTTTCGTCATATCCCGACCCAGTCAATCTGAAAACGCTACAAGCGCGGAATTCGGGTGATCCGACCCGGCCGGCAGTCTGACCCTCGCCCCTCAACCAGACTCAAGGCCCGCGCTGCGCCGAAACCCGGTACCACAGGCATCAGAAGCGCTGGGGTCGGGTGCCGTCTGTCGGGGGTGTGCGCAGCAGGGAGCTGCGCTCAAGCCTCCAAGGACGGATTCACGGCGTTCCCCGACAGGCGGTACGCAATCTAACGAGCCACAGCGCTCGATCCACCGCATCAACGCCCACTCCACCGCGTCAAAGCCACAAGCGATCAGCCAATCAACCCAACAGCCCGACCCGCCAACGCCTCCCCGGTGATCCCATTAAACGCCATGATCTCCGCCGGGGAAGCCGTCGTTTCCCCCCGCTGCCAACCGACCAAATCCCGCGCCCCAGCCCGCGAGCGCAACATCACCGGCTCCAACGCCACCGTGCCACCGCCACTCACCGCCACCAACGCGTCCCCATCAAACTGATCTGCAAACGCCGAATCATCCATAAACCGCCCATCCGCCTCCGCACTCTGCGCCCAGGCCACATCCCCAGCCCGATACAACCGCCGCGGATTCACCACCGCCACAATCCGCACCCGATGCCCAGCCGTCTCCAGCGCAGCCTTCGCCTCGAACACCGGCAACAACACCATATCCCCAGTCACCGCGAACACCACCAAAGACCCGGCGCCGGCCGGCGACTCATACAACGCCACCGCTCCTTCATCAATCGCCCGCGCAGCCTGCTCCGGCGTCGTATACACCGGCAACGCCGACTTACTCGCCACAATGCTGATGCACTTATTGAACTGCGACGTCGCCCAAGCAAAGGCCGCCTGCATCATGTTCGCATCCGCCGGATACAGCAGATAGCTATTGCCATTGCGCATCTGCCCACCGAGATAGTTCTCGATCTCCGGTCGCTGATGCGTCCAGCCATTACGCCCCTGCTCCAAGGCACCCGCAGTGAACATGCTCAGCACCGCCGGCGTGCGCCGCCGCAGCTCCGCCATCGCCTGCGCCACCGTCTGCACGATCGGCCAGCCATTGATCGCAAAGCTCTCATACGACAACCACAGCGAACGCCCACCGAACAGCGCAATCCCCGCCGCCAAGCCCGCACAGGCATCCTCGCTCAGCGGCTCATACACCTGCCCGCTTGGCGCCTGATTGTAGAGTGCATCAGCGGTGGGATGGCGAATCTTCAACCGCTCATTGATCACCTTCATCGCCGAGGCCTCGTTGCCATCGGCATTGGTCACCACGAACAGCGGATCGCGCTCGCCCAGCGTCGCCACCATCTCCGCCATCGCCGTTGACGGTACTGCCTTATCGCCGACCGCAAACGCCTGCATGGGCAGCTCGCCCACCTCCGGCAACGGACGCTCGGTCTCGGTCACCACCACCTGGCCCGCCGGCCCGCCACCGGCCCGCGCCATCAGCGTGCGCACCAGCGCCCAAGCCTCCGGCGCCAGCGCGCCATGCTCCAGCGCCTCGGCAATGCTCGGCTTCTCTGGCTTATCGCCGGGATACAGGTTGTGCGACTTCGCGCCCCGCGCATGCACGCCGGCACCTTTCAGCTGCTTGATGATCACAGCCGTTAGCGTCCCACTCATCGCCGAGTCGGCCGCCTCGCGCATACCGCCCAACACCGCCCGAGTGAAGGCCGCCCGCGCCGACTCGCTAAATAACGTGCTGTCGACATACGCCTCTGGCTGATCAGCGTCATCAAACGCCTTCGCATCGATCAGGATCACCCGCTCGAAGCCGTGCGTCTGCCAGTACGCCGTCATCTGAGCGTTATCCATCAAAGACACCATCGAATGATGCTCCTGGCTGTAGCCGTTCCAGATCAGCACCGGCAGGAAGTTGGTCACCTCCGGATAGCTGGTATGGAAATGCTTCATCGCCGAGAGGATATAGGGCTCGCCAAGGCCACCATCGCCAATCGTGCAGGGGAACAACGTATCCCGATTCAGATAGGCGCCGGCCATCGCAAAATGCTGCCCCTGCCCGAGCGGCCCAGCCGGTGCCAGCAGACCCGGGATGGCCCCCGACAGATGCCCAAGCAGACCATCACGCTCGCGGAAGCGCTCCTGCATCTGGGTCATGGTGCTGATACCCATCGCCTCCAGCGAGCCATCCAAGAACATGCTGCTGTAGAAGCCCGGCGCATGATGGCCGACCTCGGTGACGATGTTCTTATGCCCGAGCATGATCAGCGCCGCGATCGCATCCGCCGCGCTCGCGAAACCACCTGGATGACCCGACTCCTTCGACGCGCACAGCTGCAGCGTCGCATAGCGCAGCGCATTGGCCATCAACCGCGTTTGGAAAACCGCTGCCTCATCGACCTCAGCAATCGCCGAGGCTCCCTCAGCGATCACCGGCTCGCCGAACTCAGCAAACCGTGGCGGCAGATCACCAAAATGGAGCACCCCCTCGCAGAAATCGGGCGTCGTGCTTGCGCCCTCGGGCGCAGTCATCGGGGACGGAGCGGTCATCATCAAAATCCTCGTCGATCAGGAAAGCCATTCAGCGTGGAGAGGAGGAACATGCGACCCAGAGCGCCATTCCGCAACAAGGGCATCCAAGTCATCGACCGCGCCAGCGGCCGATTGACAGCTTTCAATGTGGCCCACCATCCGAGGACTTAAGCTGCGCTGATCACGAGTAGGGTCTGCCAGCCTGTCCGAGACCGTCCAAGCCGTCTCCAGCCTTGAGCCCCGGATTCGTCTCTGTGTTCCTCGCCAGTGAAGCACATCGCCATGAAGCAAACCCTGCTCAACGAACGTTATCCACTCTTCGTGCTCAGGCTCGATCGCGACGAAACCCGTTACCAGAGCGTCGATGCGATCTGCGACTATTTTCGCGGCTGTATCGAGGCGCATCGCTGCGGCCAGTTTATCGCCGTCTTCGATCATTACGCCCATACCTGCAGCCTGCCGGATGGCGCCGTGGAGAGCGACATTCGCGCGGCCAAGAACGTGCTGTTCTGCTTTGGCCTGACGCTTCCCAGCCCCGAGATCCTCGGCCTCAGGCCGCGCTCGATCGGTGTCGCCGAACTCGATCATCAGTTCGTGATCAGCTTCATGGAAGCTCCCATGCCGCTTGCCAATGCCGCGATGGAGGATTGGGCGCTGGGGCTACGGCAGAACGATCTCGAGCCCAACGCCGCGCTGACCTAGCCCGCGAGCGCAACCACCGTTGGTTGCACATTGATTGCTCAGCGGAATCCATACATCATCATGGTCTGGAAACACGCTCTCTGTCTCCGAGCCGTTTCCGTTACCACCCCAGAGAATTCGACCGATGCGTATCGCCGTCACCAGCCAGAATTTCAAGACCATCACCGGCCACGCCGGCAAGAGCCGCCGCTTTCTCATCTACGATCTCGAGCCCGGCGGCGAGCCGCTCGAGGTCGAGCGGCTCGACCTGCCCAAGGAACGCTCGCTGCACGAGTACCACGGCCCGGATCATCCGCTCTATCAGCGCCAGCTCACCGCCATTTTGACCGGCGGTGCTGGGCGCCCCTTCGTTGAGCGCATGGGCCGAGAGGGCATCGAGGTCATCACCACCGGCGAAACCGACATCGCTGCGGCGCTGAAGACGATCGCCGAGGGCGAGGCCCTACCACCCGCCGCGCCGCATGAGCATGAGCACTGAATTGGAAACGATGAGACTGGTGGATGCTGACCCACGCAAGGGGCGCCAGCATCTAAACGCGTTCAAGCTGCTTCGGGATGTGAACGATGCTAGATAGCGCAATGGTCGAGCTATCGCGGTGGCAATTCGCCATCACCGCGATGTATCACTTTCTCTTCGTCCCGCTGACTCTTGGTCTCAGCTGGATGCTGGTGATCATGGAAAGCGTCTATGTGATGACGGGACGCCAGATCTATAAGGACATGACCAAATTCTGGGGCAAGCTGTTCGGCATCAACTTCGCCCTCGGGATCACCACTGGACTGACCATGGAATTCCAGTTCGGCACCAACTGGGCCTACTACTCGCATTACGTCGGCGACGTCTTCGGCGCGCCGCTGGCCATTGAGGGCCTGATGGCCTTCTTCCTCGAATCGACCTTCATCGGCCTGTTCTTTCTCGGCTGGGAGCGCCTGACCAAGCGCCAACATCTGGCCGTGACCTTCCTGGTTGCCGTGGGCTCCAGCCTCTCGGCGATGTGGATCCTGATCGCCAACGGCTGGATGCAGCATCCGGTCGGCTCCGAGTTCAGCTTCGAGACCATGCGCATGGAGATGGTCAGCTTCAGCGAGGTGTTGTTCAACCCGGTCGCGCAGGTCAAGTTCGTGCATACGGTGGCCGCCGGTTATGTCACTGCGGCGATGTTCGTCGCCGGCATCAGCGCCTACTACATGCTCAAGGGGCGTGATCTCGCGTTCGCCAAGCGCTCGTTCTCGGTCGCGATGGGCTTCGGTCTGGCGTCGATCCTGTCGGTGATCCTGCTCGGCGACGAATCCGGCTACGAGGTCGGCGACGTGCAGAAGGTCAAGCTCGCCGCGATCGAGGCCGAATGGCATACCGAGCCGGCGCCCGCCCCGTTCACGGTCTATGGCCGGCCCAGCAACGCCGACGAGGAGACCCATGATGCGATCAAGATCCCCTGGCTGATGGGCCTGATCGCAACCCGCTCGTTCAACCAAGAAGTTACCGGGCTGAAGGATCTGATGCGCGAGCACGAGATCCGTATCCGCTCCGGGATGATCGCCTATGAATATCTTCAGCGGCTGCGTAACGGCCAGGATACCGAAGGCAATCGCGCGGTGTTCAAGGATCACATGGACGATCTCGGCTACGGGCTGCTGCTCAAGCGCTACATCGACAACCCGGCCGAGGCCACCGAGAAGCAGATCCAGATGGCGGTCAAGGACTCGATCCCCGAGGTCGCGCCGCTGTTCTGGGCCTTCCGCATCATGGTCGGCGCCGGGGTGTGGATGCTGTTCTTGCTCGCGCTCGGCTTCTACTTCAATGCCAAGCGGCAGATCCAAGACAAGCGCTGGTTGTTGCGCGCCTTCCTCTACAGCATCCCGGTGCCCTGGATCGCCGCCGAGACCGGCTGGTTCGTCGCCGAGTTCGGCCGCCAGCCATGGGCCATTGGTGAGGTGCTACCGACCTCGGTCGCGGTCTCGAGCCTGACCGCCAATGATCTGGTCATCAGTCTGAGCGCCTTCATCCTCTTCTATACCGCGTTGTTCATCATCGAGATGTACCTGATGTTCAAGTTTGGCCGGCAGGGGCCAAGCTCGTTGCACACTGGCAAGTATCACTTCGAGAAACAGCAGACGCCGCAGAGCGATGCGACCGGTGGCGGAGCGCCCTCGGCATCCGCGCCCGCGAGCCAGTATCGAGGAGAAGGTTCATGATCATCGACTACGAAGTTCTCAAACTGATCTGGTGGCTGCTGGTCGGCGTGCTCTTCATCGGCTTCGCGGTCACCGATGGCATGGACATGGGCGTCGGCACCCTGTTGCCCTTCCTCGGCAAGGGCGACGACGAGCGCCGGGTCATCATCAACACCGTCGGCCCGCACTGGGACGGCAATCAGGTCTGGCTGATCACCGCCGGCGGCGCCATCTTCGCGGCCTGGCCGCTGGTCTATGCCACCGCCTTCAGCGGCTTCTACTTTGCGATGCTCTTGGCGCTGTTCGCGCTCTTCTTCCGACCGGTCGGCTTCGACTACCGCAGCAAGATCCAGGACAAGCGCTGGCGCAGCACTTGGGATTGGGGCCTGTTCATCGGCAGCGCGGTGCCGGCGCTGGTGTTCGGTATCGCCTTCGGCAACCTGTTGCAAGGCGTACCCTTTCACCTCGATGAACTGCTGCGGCCTTACTACAGCGGGAGCTTCTTCGGGCTGCTCAACCCGTTTGCGCTGCTCGCCGGGCTGATCAGCCTCGGCATGTTGACCATGCACGGTGCGATCTGGCTGCAGCTGCGCACCAGCGAGCCGATCGCCTCGCGCGCCAAGCACTGGGCGAAGATCGTCGGGCTCGCGACCATTGCCGCATTCGCGCTCGCCGGTCTGGATTTGACCCTCTTTGTCGATGGCTTCAAGGTGGTGAGCATGCCGGCGCTGGACGCGATTCCGAATCCGCTGACCAAGGAGGTCGTGGTCGATCCCTACGGCTGGTTGACCAACTACCGCCTGTACCCCTGGACCTTGCTGTTCCCGATCCTGGGCTTCGCCGGGCTCGGGTTCGCGGTCTCGCTCTCGATGCGCGATCGTGCCGGGCTGGGGTTGGTCATGAGCAGCCTTGGCATCACCGGGATCATCATGACCGCCGGCGCCGCGATGTTTCCGTTTATCATGCCATCAAGCACCAACCCGAACAGCAGCCTGATCGCCTGGGATGCGACCTCGAGCCATCTAACGCTGACGGTGATGTTCTGGGCGGCGGTAATTTTCATCCCGTTGATCCTGGCCTACACGACCTGGACCTATACCAAGATGTGGCGTCGGGTCACGGTCGAGGAGATCCGCGCCCAAGATAGCTCGGCCTACTAACTCGGCCAGCGGCCTATTCGCTTTCGGAGCAGCAACGCATGTGGTATTTCACTTGGATTCTCGGCGTCTTGCTCGCCGTCGCCTTCGGTATCATCAACGTCATGTGGTACGAATCCTCGCAGTACATGGGTGATCCGCAAGACGATCAACACCCGGACTGAGCCCGCCCCATGCAGGACTACCAACCGCGCCCCGGCCTCCTCAACGACCGCGTCATCCTGATCACCGGCGCCGCCGAGGGAGTTGGCCGCGCGCTCGCCCTCGCCTGCGCCAAGCACGGCGCGACCGTCGTCCTCAGCGGCTTTCACGAGAAGGCACTCGAGACGGTCTACGACGAGATCCTCGCCGCCGGCGGGCCGGAGCCAGCGAGCCTGCCGCTCGATCTGGAGACGGCGGACGAGCAGTTGATGCTCGGCGTCGCCACCACGCTCGGCGATGAGTTCGGCCGCCTTGACGGCCTGGCGCATACGGCGCAATACATCCCCTTCCTCAGTCGCATCGACGACTACGACGCCGAGCAGTGGGACAAGGTGCTGCGCATCAACCTCACCGGCCCCTTCCTGCTGACCCAGGCCTGCCTGCCACTCCTGCGCGCGGCCGAGGCCGCCTCGGTGCTGTTCCAGTCCGATCGCGTCGGCCGGCGCGCGCTGGCCTACTGGGGCGCCTTCGCCGCCGCCATGTCCGGTATCGAGGCGCTGATGCAGACCCTGGCCGAGGAGACCGAGGACAACAGCCGCATCCGGGTCAACAGCATCGATCCCGGGGCGGTGCGCACCGCGCAGCGGCGCGAACTCTACCCGGCCGAGGATCCCAACACGCTGCCGACAGCGGACAGCATCGTCAATGCCTACCTCTACCTCCTCGGTCCTGACTCTCGCGGCCTGAGCGGACAGGCCCTGAGTGCCCAGACGCCGGGCGCGCCACCGAGCCCCTGATGAGCACGCAGAATCGCCACGCACATGGCTCAGCACCAGAATGGCCGCTGAACGAGATCGCACCTGTTGCCGACGCGGTGCGCCGCCGCGTGCTCGAGCACACGTTGCGCAACAATGGCGGCTATCTGAGTCAAGCCTGCTCCGCCGCCGACATCCTCGCCACCCTCTATCTGCGCGTGATGCGACTCGGCCCCAGCACGGCGCCCCTGATCCCGCGCGCGTTTGCCGGCGTGCCCGGCCGCGACAACCCCCACGCCTTCACCGGCGCCGACTACAACGGCCCGCGCGCGCCGGAGCTGGATCGGTTCATCTTCTCGCCGGTGCACTACGCGCTCGTGCTGTACGCGCTGCTGATCGAACTTGGCCGACTCGGTCCCGATGCGCTGGAGCGCTTCAACACCGACGGCAGTACGGTCGAGCTGATCGGCGCCGAGCACTCGCCCGGCCACGAGGTCACCGCCGGCTCGCTTGGTCAGGCCCTGAGCCAGGCCGGCGGCATCGCCCTCGCACGGCGGCTGCGCGGCGAGGCCGGGCGGATCTGGGTGTTCATGTCCGATGGCGAATTCCAGGAAGGCCAGACCTGGGAAGCGTTCGCCGCCCTCGCCCATCATCGTATCGGCAACCTCGGTGTCTACATCGATGCCAATGCCCAGCAATGCGATGGACCGATGGCCGATGTGATGACCATCGAGCCGCTTGCCGAGCGGCTGCGTGCCTTTGGCGCCGAGGTCCATGAGGTCGATGGGCACGACTATGACGCCCTAGCAGCGCCCGCGCTTGCGCGCCTGTCCGCCGACCCTAAGCGCCCGCTGGTGGTCATCGCCCGCACCGACCCTTGCCGTGGCATCGAGCCGTTGCGCGCGCGCGCACCCAAATTGCACTATCTCCGCTTCAAATCGCCGACCGAGCAGGACGCCTACGAAGACCTGCTCGAACACTGGCAGGACCGCGTCTCATGATCGAGCTGGTCACCCGTCCCCATCGTTCCAATCTGATCCGCTGGGCGGCCGAACGCCCCGAGGTATTGGTTCTCGGCGCTGATCTCACCGCCTCCTGCGAGGCCGATGGCTTTCGCGACCACTACCCGGAGCGCTTCTTCTCGTTCGGCATGGCCGAGCAGAACATGCTCGGCTTCGCCGCAGGACTCGCGCGTGAGGGCTTCTTCCCGTATATCCACACCTTCTCGGTCTTCATCACCCGCCGTCCGTTCGATCAGCTGGCGATGAGCATCGCCTATCCCAACCTGCCGGTGCGCCTCATCGGCTTCCTCCCCGGCATGACGACCCCCGGCGGCGTCACCCATCAGGCCATCGACGATATCGCCCTGATGCGCGCTGTGCCCAACATGACCATCCTCGAGGCCGGCGACGCGACTGAGGTCGAATCCATGCTCGATGTGGCCCAGGCGATCGATGGCCCGGTCTATGTGCGCCAGCTCCGTGGCGAGGTGCCCAGGCTGTTCCCCGCTGATCAGCCGCTGCGCCTCGGCCAGGCGCGGCTGCTCGGTAGCGGTACCGATCTGGCGGTGATCAGCTCCGGCGTCTGCACTGAAGAGGCCCTCAGCGCCGTTGCCGCGCTGCGCAGCCGGGGTGTTGCCACCAGCCACCTGCACGTCTCGACCCTCAAGCCCTTCGCTGATCCACAGTTGCTCGAGCAGATCGCCAACGCCCGCTATGGTGCCATCACGCTCGAGAACCACGGCATCATCGGCGGCCTCGGCAGCGCGCTGGCGGAACAGCTCGCCGAGCAAGGCATTGGCAAGCGACTGATCCGACTCGGGCTGCGCGATACCTATGCCCATGGCGCCAGCAAGCCCTACCTGATGCACGAATACGGGCTCGATGCAGCGGCGCTGGTGCATGCCGCCGAGACCCTGATCGGCGACTCGCTCGGCATCGATGCCGCGCTCCTGAGCGAGCACGCAGCCAACGCTCGCGCCGAGGCTCAGGGTGCGACGCTCACCAAGGCGGATCGAACCGAGGATCTCTAAGGCGATGATCGGCTTGGCCCGCGACGCTTGAAAACTCCCGCACCTTCACTCGTGCTCAGCGGTGAGCGCTTCACTGCGGTCTACCGCCTCCACGGCTCGGCGACCGAGGTCGAGGCCCGCGCGCGCGCGATCTGCCTCGAGCAGACGGTCGAATTCCCGGAGGCGCTGATCCCGAGCGAGGCGATCCGCGCGCAGATCGTCGGCGAGATCGCCTCGATGACGCCCTGCCCGGCCGATGACGCTGCCAACGGCGTCGAGGTCAGCATTCGCTACCCGATCGAGACCGCCGGGCGCGAACTGACTCAGCTACTCAATGTGCTGTTTGGTAATGTCGCGCTCCAGCCCGATGTGCGGCTGCAGCGCATCGAGCTGCCACCAAGCCTGCTGCGGCATTACTGCGGACCGCGCTTTGGCATCGCCGGGCTGCGGCAACGCCTGGGTGTCACCGATCGCCCGCTACTCTGCACCGCGCTGAAGCCCATGGGGCTGAGTCCGGCCGAGCTGGCGGACCTGGCCTATCGGCTGGCCCTCGGCGGCATCGATCTGATCAAGGATGACCACGGCCTGAGCGATCAGACCTTTTGCCCCTTCGATGAGCGCGTCAGCCGGTGTGCGGAGGCGGTGGCTCGCGCCAACCAAGAAACCGGGCACATCAGCCTCTACCTGCCGAACGTCACCGCGCCCGCCGATGAGATCGTCCCGCGCGCGGCCCGCGCTTGCGAGTTAGGCGCTGGTGGGCTGCTGCTCTGTCCGGGGCTGACCGGGCTCGATAGTCTCCGACGCCTGGCCGATAACGACCAGCTCGCGCTACCGATTCTGAGTCATCCGGCGCTGCTCGGTGGCCTCAGCCTGGGACCGAGCCAGGGTGTGGCGCATGGCCTCTTGTTCGGCACCCTCGCCCGTCTCGCCGGCGCGGATGCGAGCATCTTCCCGAGCTACGGGGGGCGCTTCGCGTTCAGCACCGCCGAGTGCCGCGAGATCGCGACTGCGGCTCGCGCGCCGCTGGATGGACTCGCACCGATCTGGCCCGTGCCCGCCGGCGGGATGCGCCTGGAACAGGTGCCTGACCTGATGCGCGTCTATGGACGCGACAGCATGCTACTGATCGGCGGCGATCTGCATGCCGGCTCGGATCTCGCGGCACGCTGCCGTGCTTTTCTGACCCTCGTCGAGCAGACCCCCGAGCAAACGTCGAATCATTGACTAAACTCAATGACAAGATGGCTATGGCGCTGCGCGCGCCTCTCAGCGGTTGATGCTTTATTATTTTCTTATAAACTTACGTGCGTCCTGTCCTCGATTTGGCGCGCACTCTAGCCGCGACCGCTGGTACCCTCTCTCGATCCGGCGCTCGATCCGGCCGCCGACGAGACCCAGGCGGACAATAACAAACGCCAAGGAGGTAGGACGGTTTGCACAGTGCCCATCCTCATTAGACTCACTGAGTTAAGGTCTGCCCATGAAACGTCTCATCCTTTCCGCGTCTGCCGCCACGTTAGCCCTCGCTTCGATGACCACCGCAGCCTGGTGGGGCCAGCCCTACGCAGGCCCCTTCCATGGTCCTTATGCCTATGGCGCGCCCTATGCGGTTGCACCGCCGTCTCCGCAGCAGCTTCAGCAGATGGCCGAGCGTCAGCGCGAAGCGGCCATCGAGATGATGGAAACACATCGACAGGCGATGGAGGCGCAGCGCAACGCTCGCGGCCTGCCGATGCCGGAAATGCCCGCGTTCGGCGAGCGCCCGGCGATGCCCGAGATGCCCGCCTTCGGTGAGCGCCCGGCGATCCCCGAGATCCCCGGCTACGATGACCTGCCAGCAATGCCCGAGTTTTCGCTGAACCCCGAGGAGCGCAAGGCCGAGATCGATGCCCATCGCGCCGCGCTCAAGCAGCAAGCGGCCGAGCGCCGCGCTGCGATGCAGGCCATTGCCGAGCAACGTCGGGCCGTCGCCGAGCAGCGCCGACAGGACTGGCTCTGCGCTCGCCAGGCACTGCGGCCAATGCCTTACGCCGGTCCCGCTCGGGATTGTGCATCGAAGGGCGGCAAGAGCGAGGCTGACAGCAACGCCGAGTCGAGCGACCAGACCGCTGATTCGGCTGCGGCCTCCAACCAGGCCAGTTGATAGCCTGTGCCCAACCCTGGGCCTGACCCTTGATCGATCGGCCGCGCTCGGCATCCGCTGAGCACAGCGCCGCCTCGATCACAAACCCCCGACTATCGGGGGTTTTTTGTGTGAAAGCCAATAATCAGTATTTGCCAACTCACTGAGGCTCCGGTAGCTTTGACGGCTTTCGACCGCTCGCTGCTTCGTTGCGCCCTCGCCCTAGGAAACGCCATGCCCAATAAGCCCGACATCGATCCGCAGGAGACCCAAGAGTGGCTCGAGTCCCTGGACGCCGTGCTTGAGAACGAGGGGGTCGAGCGCGCACATTACCTGCTTGAGCGTCTGATCGATAAGGCCCGACGCTCCGGTGCCTATCTGCCGTTTAGCGCCAACACCGCTTATCTGAACACCATCCCGATGCAGAAGCAGGATCGCTTCCCCGGGGATCGGGCGATGGAGCGACGCATCCGCTCGTTCATCCGCTGGAATGCGATGGCGATGGTGGTCCAGGCCAACCGGCTGTCCTCGGAGCTTGGTGGGCACATCTCCTCGTTCGCCTCCAGCGCCACGCTCTACGACGTCGGTCTCAATCATTTCTTCCGCGCTCGCAGCAAAGACCACGGCGGCGATCTGATCTTCATGCAGGGCCACTCGGCCCCTGGCATCTACGCGCGTGCCTACCTCGAAGGCCGCATCAGCGAGGAGCAGCTCTACAACTTCCGCCAGGAGGTCGACGGCCCAGGACTCTCGTCCTATCCGCACCCCTGGCTGATGCCCGGCTTCTGGCAGTTCCCGACCGTGTCGATGGGCTTGGGGCCGATCATGGCGATCTACCAGGCGCGCTTCATGCGCTATCTGACCGACCGCAGTGTCGTCAACACCGAGGGCCGCAAGGTCTGGGCCTTCCTCGGTGACGGCGAGATGGACGAACCGGAATCGCTTGGCGCCATCTCGCTGGCGGCACGCGAGCGGCTCGACAACCTGGTGTTCGTGGTCAACTGCAACCTGCAGCGCCTCGACGGCCCGGTGCGCGGCAACGGCAAGATCATCCAGGAGCTGGAGGCGGTGTTCCGTGGTGCTGGCTGGAACGTCATCAAGGTCATCTGGGGCAGCTATTGGGACCCTCTGCTGGCGCGCGACAACCAGGGCCTGCTGCTCAAACGCATGGAGGAATGCGTCGACGGCGACTACCAAGCCTACAAGGCCAAGGGCGGCGCCTACACCCGCGAGCATTTCTTCGGCAAGTATCCCGAACTCGCCGACATGGTCGCCAACATGACCGACGAGGATATCTGGCGCCTCAACCGCGGTGGCCATGATCCGGTCAAGATCTTCAATGCCTATGCTGCGGCGATGCGCCATCAGGGCCAGCCAACGGTGATCTTGGCCAAGACCGTCAAGGGCTATGGCATGGGGGTTGCCGGCGAAGGCATGAACATCACCCACTCGCAGAAGAAGATGGGTGAAGCCAACCTCAAGGCCTTCCGCGACCGCTTCAATATTCCGATCTCCGATGAGCAGATCGGCGCCGCGCCCTTCTACAAGCCAGCGCCGGATAGCCCCGAGCTGAAGTACCTCCATGAGCGTCGCGAGGCGCTTGGCGGCCCACTGCCGGCGCGGTTCGATGATGCGCCGGCGCTCGAGGTGCCCGAACTCGCTGCCTTCGCGCAGCTGCTCGAAGGCAGCGGCGAGCGAGAGATGTCGACCACCATGGCCATGGTGCGGCTGATGACGATGATCATCCGCGACAAGGCCCTCGGCAAACTCGTTGTACCCATCGTGCCGGACGAGGCGCGCACCTTCGGCATGGAAGGCATGTTCCGCCAGCTCGGCATTTACTCGCACATCGGTCAGCTCTATGAGCCAGTCGATTCCGATCAGGTGATGTATTACCGCGAGGAGACGAACGGCCAGATCCTGCAGGAGGGCATCAACGAGGCCGGCGCCATGTCCTCTTGGATCGCCGCTGCCACCGCCTACGCCAACCACGGCCAGGCGATGATCCCGTTCTACATCTACTACTCGATGTTCGGCTTCCAGCGCGTCGGCGACCTGATCTGGGCCGCCGGCGACATGCAGGCGCGTGGATTCCTGCTTGGCGGCACCGCCGGACGCACCACCCTCGCCGGCGAGGGCCTGCAGCATCAGGATGGCCACAGCCATCTGGCCGCAGCGACCATCCCCAACTGCGTCAGCTACGATCCAGCCTTCGCCTATGAACTCACGGTCATCGTCCAGGACGGCCTGCGCCGGATGTACGCCGAGAAGCAAAACTGCTTCTACTACATCACGGTGATGAACGAGAACTACCAGCAGCCGGCCATGCCCGAGGGCGTCGAGGACGGCATTCGGCGCGGCATCTACCGACTACCATCAGCCGAGGAGGCGGAATCAGAGACGGGTGCCAAGGACTCTGACTCGACACCGCGCGTGCAGTTGCTCGGCAGCGGCACCATCCTACGCGAGGTCCAAGCCGCCGCCCATCTGTTGGCGAAAGACTTTGAGGTCGCCGCCGATATCTGGAGCGTCACCAGTTTCAACGAGCTGCGTCGCGATGGCATCGATTGCGAACGCTGGAACCTGCTCCATCCCGAAGAAACACCGCGCACCGCCTATGTGACCGAGCAGCTCGTCGAGACCGAAGGACCAATCATCGCCGCCACCGATTACATGCGCGCCTACGCCGATCAGATCCGGCCCTATCTGCCGCGCCGCTACAGCGTGCTCGGCACCGATGGCTTTGGCCGCAGCGACATGCGCAGCCAGTTGCGCAAGTTCTTCGAGATCAATCGCTGGTATATCGTCGTCGCCGCACTCAAGGCGCTGGCCGACGAGGGCAGCATCCCCGTCGCTCGCGTACGCGAGGCGATCGAGAAATATCGCATCGATCCCGACAAGCCGAACCCGGTGACTCAATGACGCCCGTTGTGACGGACTGTCCAGCGATGTCACCCGTGCAGGCATTTCCCGGTACCAGAGAGAGCAACAAAGGCGCAAGATGAGCAGTCAAGCACACAATAGCGCCGCCGCACGCCAGCCCAAGGATTACGCACTGGTTTTGCTGAAGGGTCTAGCGATGGGAGCGGCCGATGTGGTTCCCGGGATTTCTGGAGGCACGATCGCGTTCATTACCGGCATTTACGAAGAACTGCTCGATAGCCTGAGGTCGATCAACCCCAGTTCGGCGCGACGACTCTTTAGCGAAGGCCCACTTGCCTTTTGGCAAGCCATCAATGGGAATTTCTTGCTCGCCTTGCTCCTTGGTATTGGCATCAGCCTCTTTTCGCTCGCGCGAGTGTTGACATTTCTACTTGAGCATCATGCGGTCTTACTCTGGGCGTTCTTCTTTGGGCTGATTCTGGCTTCGGCGATCTATGTTGCACGACGCCTGTCCTGCTGGAACATGGCCAACGCGGCGATTGGCATCGCTGGCGCCATCTTCGCGTTCTGGATCACACTCGCCACCCCCGCTGAAACGACGCATGCGCTTTGGTTTGTCTTTCTGTCTGGCTCGATCGCGGTTTGCGCGATGATTTTGCCGGGCATCTCGGGGAGCTTTATTTTGCTACTGCTGGGTCAGTACAGCTTTATCATCACCGCCATCAGTGATTTGAATCTTGTCATTATCATGGTGTTTGGCGCGGGTGCGGTGATTGGGCTCCTTGCATTTTCTCACCTGTTGTCATGGCTTCTTCATCGGTACCGCGATTTGACCATCGCGCTACTGACCGGGTTTATGATCGGTGCGCTCAATAAGGTTTGGCCTTGGAAACAGGTCATCGACACCTATATCGATCGCCATGGCGAGGTCAAACCGCTCGTTGAAGTGAATGTACTACCAGGGCAATTTACCGGCGACCCTCAGTTACTCGGCGTCATTGTGCTCGCGAGCCTTGGCTTTATACTGATCTTCGCGCTCGAAGGCATGTCAAAACTGCTTAAGCGCAACAAAGACGTGCTCGCTTCTCGCATTTAAGGGATGCACGCCAAACGCATAGAACGCTCAGGCGCATACCCGATGACCGTCATTCATCGCATCATTTTTTAGGAGCAGACAACGGCGTGGCAACGATAGAAGATGTTCTGCTTCCCGATATCGGCGATTTCACCGATGTCGAGATTATCGAGATCCTCATCGCCCCCGGTGATCGCATCGAACCGGAACAGTCGCTGCTGACGTTGGAGAGCGACAAGGCGACCATGGAGATCCCCTCACCGCTGGGTGGCCAGGTCACGGAGATCAACGTCAAGGTGGGCGAGCGGGTTGGGCCCGGTCATCTGCTGCTGCGGGTGGATACCGATGCTGCCGAAAGTGGAAAGCCTTCGGTGAGTGACAGCACATCATCGAGCGCCACCTCTGAAGCAGCCGAGTCTTCCGCAGCCGGGTCGGGCACTGGCGCAGTTGCAGCAACTGCAGCACCCGGCGCGACGGGCGGAACAGGCTCAACCGGCAATATCGAGGAGGCACCAGCCGCTGGCACGCCCGCGACCGCCGCTGAACAGATTGAGGTGCCACTGCCGGACATCGGTGATTTCGCCGACATCCCGGTGGTCGAGGTTCTGGTCACTGTCGGCGACCAGGTCGAGGTCGATCAATCCATCGTCACGCTCGAAAGCGAGAAGGCGACCATGGAGATCCCCTCGCCGGCCGCCGGGACCGTCGAAGCCGTCCATATCAAGACGGGTGACAAAGTCAATCAAGGCGACCTGATGCTGACGCTGAAGGGGCCGGCTCCGGCGAGCGCCACCGATTCGACCTCCGCCGAAGAGGCGGAGACCGCGCAAGCGCCCGCAGCGACCGCTAAGCCTGAAGGCCAGCAGGCTCAACCCACGGCGGCCACCAAGTCTGAGCGCACACCGGACACCGCTGCAACATCACCCGCAAGCCGCGCACCAGGCGAAGCCGAGCGCCGCAAGGCCCCGATCCTGCCTCGTCCAGAGGACATGCAGGCCATTGCCAGCGGCCGTACCCCACATGCGAGTCCGGCGGTCCGCCGCTTCGCGCGCGAACTCGGCGTCGATCTGGCACAGGTCAAGGGTAGCGGCCGCAAGGGGCGTGTCCTCAAGGAGGATGTGCAAGCCTACGTCAAAAAGACCCTCTCGGCCGGTGCCGCTCCGGTTGCGGCCGGCGGCATGCCGTTCCAGCTCCCGGCCGCGCCCGAGGTCGATTTCAGCAAGTTTGGCGAGACCGAGACGCAGCCGCTCGCGCGCATCAAGAAGCTTAGTGGGACGCATCTGCACCGCGCCTGGCTGTCGGTGCCGCATGTCACCCAGTTCGACGAGGCCGACATCACCGAACTCGAAGCATTCCGCAAGGGTCAGAAACAGGCCGCCGAGCAGGCCGGCGTCAAGCTCACCTTCATGCCGTTCTTGATGAAGGCCGTCGCCGGTGCGCTGGCGCAGATGCCAACCCTCAAGGCCTCGCTTTCGCCCGACGGCGAGAACCTGATCCTCAAGCGCTACACCCACATCGGCGTCGCCGTCGATACACCGAATGGGCTGGTGGTACCCGTCATCCGCGATGTCGACAAGAAGGGCCTGTTCGAGATCGCTCGCGAGCTGATGGCGCTCAGCGGCAAGGCGCGCGATGGCAAGCTGCTACCGGGCGACATGCAGGGCGGCGTGTTCAGCATCTCCAGCCTTGGCGGCATCGGCGGCACCGCCTTCACACCCATCGTCAACGCCCCCGAGGTCGCCATCCTCGGTGTTTCGCGCACCGAGACCAAGCCGGTCTGGAATGGCGACAGCTTCGCGCCGCGGCTGATGCTGCCGCTGTCGCTGTCCTATGATCATCGCGTCGTCGATGGCGCCGATGGCGTGCGTTTCACCACCTTGCTCGCCAGCCTACTTGCAGATATCCGCCGGCTACTGTTGTAAGCTGCCCACTCCTATGCGGGCCGGGCGAGGTATCTGATGAACGCACTGAGCACCTTGTACGATCTGGACTATCCCCCCACCTGGGCGGCAAAAACCGCCGAGCTACTCCGCCAAGGGCGCTTCTCAGAGCTGGATCTAGACCATCTGGTGGAGGAGTTGGACGAACGCCCCTCGTCTCCTCATCAATAGAAAACCTCATCTGCGGCCAACTCAACAAACACCTGAACGAGAGTCTCCATGAGCGACACCGCTCCCCATAAAGAAATCAGCGCCCAAGTCGTCGTGCTTGGCGGCGGGCCGGGTGGCTACACCGCCGCCTTTCGCGCCGCCGATCTCGGCCTGCGCACCGTTCTCATCGAACGCTATCCCAGCCTCGGCGGCGTCTGTCTCAATGTCGGCTGTATCCCCTCGAAGGCGCTGCTGCACACCGCGCAGATCATCGAGGAAGCCAAGACCATGGGCGCCATGGGAGTCACCTTTGCCCCGCCTGAGATCGATCTCGACAAGATGCGCGCCGGCAAGAACAAGGTGGTGAAGAAGCTTACCAGCGGCCTCAGCGGCATGGCTAAGCAGCGCCAGGTCGAGGTGGTCCAAGGCACCGGCCGCTTCGAGACCCCCAACCGTATCGGCGTCGACAGCCGCGAAGGCAAGGTCGCGGTCAGCTTCGATCAGTGCATCATCGCGGTCGGCTCCACCCCGATCCGCATCCCCGGCTTCCCGCACGATGATCCGCGCGTGATGGACTCGACCGATGCGCTCAAGATCGACGGCATCCCGGAGCGCATGCTGGTGGTCGGCGGCGGCATCATCGGCCTCGAGATGGCCAGCGTCTATGCGGCACTCGGCGCCAAGATCGATGTCGTCGAACTCCAGGGCCAGCTGATGCCCGGTGCCGACAAGGATCTGGTGCGCGCGCTGCAGAAGGTGGTCAAGAAGCGCTACAACAACATCTGGCTCGAGACCAAGGTCGCGACCATGAACGCCAGCTCCAAGGGCATCGACGTGCTGTTCGAAGGCAAACACGCCGGCGAGGCCAGCTATGACAAGGTGCTGGTCGCCATCGGCCGCCGCCCCAACGGTAAGCTGATCAATGCCGAGGCCGCCGGGGTCAAAGTCGACGAGCATGGCTTCATCAAGACCGATCAGCACATGCGCACCAATGTGCCGACCATCTTCGCCATCGGCGATGTCGTCGGCGGGCCGATGCTCGCGCATAAGGCCACCCACGAGGGCAAGGTCGCGGCCGAGGTTATTGCCGGCGAGCCGGCGCTGTTCGACCCCATGACCATCCCCTCGGTCGCCTATACCGACCCCGAGGTGGCCTGGATGGGCCTCACCGAGACCGAGGCTGCGGCCAAAGACATCGCCTATGAAAAAGGCGTCTTCCCCTGGGCCGCCAGCGGCCGCGCGCTCGGCATCCATCGCGACGAGGGCCTGACCAAGCTCCTGTTCGACCCCGAGACCAAGCGCATCCTCGGCGCCGGCATCGTCGGCCCCAACGCCGGCGAGTTGATCGGCGAGACCGTGCTAGCGCTCGAGATGGGCGCCGACATGGAAGATCTCGGCATGACCATCCACCCGCACCCCACGCTCAATGAGACCATCGGCCTCGCCGCCGAGATGGCCCACGGGACCATCACGGATCTGATGCCACCGAAAAAGCGCTGAGCCAAGCCCTACGCCAACCTTCGAATGGCATCGTTCAGTGGCATTCAGGGGTTATTGGCGTGCTGGCGACTCGCCGCTCACCAGCGCAGCACGACCTCCTGCTTGCCCCACCCCCGGGCGCGTTCGAGGTCGTTGCCCATATAGATATCGATACGCCGCTTCCAGCGTTTGTTCATCTTATCGCGGACGGTGTAGACACCGGGCAAGCCCTTGATCTCAACCTCAGCGCCATTCTTAAGGCCGATTTTGAGCAGATCGCGGGAGACGGCGATCGACTTCTCGCCAGGCGTGAGCCGATTGTTCCAGGCCCCGAGATAGGGATCACCACTGGTCTCGGAGGGGCGCGAGGTGTACGCCGTTGCCTTGACCTTGATCCGGTTGTACGTCTCGCTCAGGGGCTCCTCGCTCAGGGGCCGCTTGCTCAGTCGATCCGCGAACAGCACCAGGATCAGAATCAGGATTAAGGCGACCGCTACCGCGATCGCGAGCCCGAAACGGCGTCGGGTCTTGGACGCTACTGGCATGGATGCACTCCGTCAGACATGATCAACCTCCACACGCGCGGCCAGGCATTCTGCCCCGCCCATCCTGACATCGCGGCAAAGCTGCGGACGGCTCTCGTAGATTGAGCAGCACAGCCGTTGCCGGTCAAGCGCGATGCACCAACCATCGTCGAGTCGTTCGAGCACCTCGGCTCCCCAAGCGTCGAGGACGATGAAGTGACCTGGAACGCGCGGATCACCAAGCAGCAGGACCTCCTTACGGCAACAGCAGGCGCGGCAATCCTCGCAACGGACGCTTGGGTCGATAACCTCATCCATGGCCCTAGCGCCGCCGACAACGCTGGCTGCAATACGTTACCTGGTCCCAGCAGGCGGCCCATTTTCGACGCCAACTGAAAGGACGTCCGCGAATCGGACGGATATTATGCGGCAGGTTGGTTTTCATCAAGGCAGACGCGATATCGGAGATCCAAATTTAAACACCTGAGTATAGCGCGAGTTCGCGCGGGATCGATCATGGACATGGGCTCATTCAAGGCACTCGAACTCCTTCTCATCGTCGGCGTTGTCGGCTACTTCTACATTCGCCAGCGGCAGAATCTGCAGCGTCTCAAGGAAGAACGCGAGGCTAAACAGGATCGGGCCAACGCCGAGGCGCGTTCGAGCGCTGACGCCGATGAAACCCCGCCCCCGCGCGACTGAGCCGCGCACCAACGGCTCGCTCTTCGCCCGCCGAGCGCGCCGGCGCTCTGTCTCTCAACTCCGCGCGCCCTACTCCTGTCGCTGCAATGCCCGATCTCAACGACCAGATCCGCCTGCGCGGGGTGCGCCAGAATAACCTCAAGAACCTCGATCTCGACCTGCCGCTCGGCGCGCTGATCGTCGTCACGGGTGTCTCTGGCTCGGGTAAATCCTCGCTCGCCTTCGACACCGTCTACGCTGAGGGTCAGCGCCGCTACGTCGAGACCTTCTCGCCTTACGCGCGCCAGTTCCTCGATCGCATGGATCGGCCCCAGGCCGAGCGCATCGACGGTATCCCACCGGCGATCGCGATCGATCAGACCAATCCGGTGCGCACCTCGCGCTCGACGGTCGGCACCATGACCGAGCTGACCGACCACCTGAAGCTGCTATTCGCCCGCGCCGCGCGGCTGTTCTGCCACGGCTGCGGCCGTGAGGTCCGCCGCGACAGCCCCGAGGGGATCTGGGCCGCACTCCAGCATCGACAAACCGCTACCCGCGTCCTGATCTGCTTCGAACTCGCGATACCGGACGGGCTGACCTCGGATCAGCTCAAGGAGCTGCTCGCGCAACAGGGCTACATCCGCTTCCTGCACGAGAATGACCAACGGCTCGAGGTCATCCAAGACCGGCTGCGGCTCGATGACGACAATCGCGGCCGCGCATTGGAGGCGCTCGAAGCGGCACTCGAACACGGCGGCGGTCGGGTACGCATCTACCCGCTCGATGCCGAGCGCAACCCCGGGCCGTCCTGGCACTTCTCGCGCGACCTGCACTGCCCCGATTGCGAGATCGACTATCGCGATCCGATTCCCAGCCTGTTCTCGTTCAACTCACCGGTGGGCGCCTGCGAGACCTGTCGCGGCTTCGGCCGGGTGATCGGTATCGATTGGGATCTGGTGGTGCCGGATGCGCGCAAGTCGCTGCTCGATGGCGCCATCAAGCCGATCCAATCCGATGGCTACGCGGAGGTCCAAGAAGACCTGATCGCCTTCGCGCATCGGCGCAGCGTCCCGACCGACGTGCCCTGGGCGCAGCTGACCGAGGCCGATCGCCACTGGGTGCTTGAGGGCGAGGGAGACTGGCACGACGACCCGCGCCAGCGCGTCTGGTACGGCATCCGAGGCTTCTTCGACTGGCTCGAAGGGCGCAGCTACAAGATGCATGTGCGAGTGCTGCTCTCACGCTACCGCAGCTACGATCCCTGCCCCGACTGCGGCGGTGCGCGGCTCAAGGACGCGGCGCTGGATTTTCGCATCGGCGATCACGCGCTGGCCGACAGGGTGCTGGAGCGCCAGCAGCGTTTCCGCCATGCGCGCAGCCACCTGTCGGAGACCGCCTGGCTCGGCCTGCCCGGCTTGAACATCCAGGATCTCACGCGCCTGCCGATCGCGAGCCTGGCGCGGTTCTTCGACGCGCTCAGGCTGCCCGGCAACCTGGATCAAGCGATGGAACTACTGCTCGCCAACATCCGCGCCCGGCTGCATTATCTGAACGAGGTTGGGCTCGGCTATCTGACCCTGGAGCGGCAATCGCGGACCCTCTCGGGGGGCGAGGTGCAGCGTATCAACCTCACCACCGCGCTCGGCACGGCCTTGGTGAACACGCTCTTCGTGCTCGACGAGCCGAGCATCGGCCTGCATCCGCGCGACATGGATCGCGTGGTGCGCATCCTGCAGCGCCTGCGCGATCGCGGCAACACGCTGCTGGTGGTCGAACATGATCCGCAGGTGATGCGCGCTGCGGATCAGATCCTGGACATCGGCCCCGGGCCCGGTGAGCGCGGCGGCCAACTCGTCTTCCAGGGCCCGCCGGCGGCGTTGCTCGACGAGCCAGCCTCGCTGACCGGCGACTTCCTCGCCGGCCGTCGCAGGGTCGCTGAACCGCGCGCGCCGCGACCACCACTGCCGGACGAGCCCAAGCTGCGGATTCGCGGCGCCAGCGAACACAACCTCAAGCACATCGATCTCGAGCTGCCGTTGCAGCGGCTGGTCGTCATCACCGGCGTCTCCGGTTCGGGCAAGTCGACGCTGGTGCAGCAGGTGCTGTTCCACCATCTGGCGAAGCAAAAGGGACACCCAGAAGGACCGCTCGGTGCCTGCGATGCGGTCGAGGGCGCGGCGCTGGTCGAGGACGTGTTGATGGTCGATCAATCGCCCATCGGTCGCAGCTCGCGCTCCAATCCCGCCAGCTACGTCGGCGCACTCGACCCGCTGCGCAAGCTGTTCGCCGCCGCGCCCCTGGCCCGCGAGCGCGGCTTCAAGGCCGGCCACTTCAGCTTCAACGCCGGTCCCGGCCGCTGCCGGACCTGCTCCGGTTCTGGCTTCGAGCATGTCGAGATGCAGTTCCTCTCCGATGTCTACCTGCGTTGCCCCGATTGCAATGGCCGGCGCTATCGGCCCGAGATTCTTGAGGTGCATTTACCGGCACAAGCCAGGCGTCAAGACGCTGAGACTCCACCAAGCGAGCCCCTGGCTGAACCAGCAACAGGCCCAAATATCGCCGAGGTGCTGGAGATGACCGTCGCCGAGGCGCTCGTGGCCTTCGCCGACCAGGCCGATTTCCAGCGGGCCTTGCAGCCGCTCGTCGATGTCGGCCTCGATTACCTGCGCCTGGGCCAGCCGGTCCCGACCCTCTCCGGTGGCGAGGCGCAACGCCTCAAACTCGCCGGGCATCTGGCCAAGACCGCGCGCCGCAAGCCGACGCGCACCGTTCAGCGCAAGCACGCCACAGACGAAGGCAACGTCAGTGGCGAGGTTCAGGATCGACAGCGCCAGGATCGGCCGCACCAGGATCAACCCGGACTGCTCTTCCTCTTCGACGAGCCGACCACCGGCCTGCACTTCGCCGACATCGCCACCCTACTCAGCGCCTTTCGCCGGCTCATCGACGCCGGCCATTCGCTGCTGGTGATCGAGCACAATGTCGACCTGATGCTGGCCGCAGACTGGATCGTCGACCTCGGCCCCGAGGGTGGCGACGGCGGCGGCGAGATCATCGCCTGCGGCACCCCGCGCATGCTCGCCGAGCATCCCGAGAGCCATACCGGACGCGCCTTGCGCGAGGCATTAGCGCCGAACGCTGCGCTCGGCACGGATCGAGCCCCGACAACGGCGGCGGAAATCGCTGAAGTCTCAGCGGACTATCGATCAAAACTCGCGGCCACAGACTCAACCATCGCCGGTCCGATCGACGGCAACGCAGAGCAGGCGATCCTGATCCGCCACGCCCGCGAACACAACCTCAAGGATCTGACCCTGTCGATCCCGCGCGGGCAGTTCATCGTCATCACCGGTGTCTCGGGCAGCGGCAAGAGCACCCTCGCCTTCGACATCCTGTTCGCCGAGGGCCAGCGCCGCTACCTGGAATCGCTGAACGCCTATGCGCGGCAATTCGTGCAGCCGGCTGCGCGCGCCGATGTCGATGCGATCTTCGGCATCCCACCGACGGTCGCGATCGAGCAGCGCAGCAGTCGCGGCGGGCGCAAGAGCACGGTTGGCACCGCTACCGAGATCCATCACTTCCTGCGCCTGCTCTACGTGAAGCTCGGCCTCCAGCACTGCCCCGCGTGCCAAGTCCCGATCCAGCCCCAGGGTCGCGCCGAGATCCTGAGCCGGATCAGCGCGGACTTCCACGGCCAACGCCTGATCCTGCTCGCGCCCCTGGTCATCGCGCGCAAGGGCACCTATGCCGAGCTGGCCGACTGGACCAAGCGCCGTGGCGTCGAACAGCTCGCTGTCGATGGTGAACTGCAGCCGGTCGAGCCCTGGCCCAAGCTCGACCGCTTTCGCGACCACTGGATCGATCTGCCCTTCCCGCCGGTCGCGGTTGATGGCTCGCACCAGCACCAGCTCTCGGAGCAGCTCGATCAGGCGCTCGCCATCGGCAAAGGGATTGTGCGCGTTGTGGTTGCTGAACAGCTCAAGCCCAGTCTCGGTCAAGCAGCCGGTCAAGCCTCGCCCCGCACCTATTCGACTCAACGGACCTGCCCGAGCTGCGGGCTCGGCTTTGACGAGCCCGATCCGCGCCTGTTCTCGTACAACTCCAAGCATGGCTGGTGCCCGACCTGTTTCGGCACCGGCTTGCAGCTCAAGGGCTTCGATGCCGAGCAAAGCGGCGAGGAAGGACAATGGCTCGCCAACGACGGCGATCTCGACAGCAAAAGCAAAGGCGCCAGCCCCGCTAAGGCCTGCTCGAGCTGCCAGGGCCAGCGGCTGGGACCCGAGGCGCTGGCGGTGACCTTTCGCGAGCACTCGATCGCCGAACTCTCGGCCCTGAGCGTGACCGATGCCAGCCAACTGTTCGCCGAGCTGAGCCTGAGCGAGCGCGAGGCCGCGATCGGCCGCGACCTGCTGGCCGAGGTCCGCGCCCGACTCGGTTTCCTCGAGCGCCTGGGGCTGGGCTATCTGAGTCTCGACCGCGCCGCGCCGACCCTTTCCGGTGGCGAAGCGCAGCGCATCCGGCTCGCCGCGCAGCTCGGCTCCAACCTGCGCGGCGTCTGTTACATCCTCGACGAGCCCAGCATCGGCCTGCATGCGCGCGATAACGCCCGGCTGCTCGAGACCCTGACTGAACTCAAGGCCAAGGGCAACAGCCTGATCGTCGTCGAGCACGATGCCTCGACCATGCACTGCGCCGATGAGATCATCGACCTCGGGCCCGGCGCCGGCATTCATGGTGGAGAGATCGTCGCGCGCGGCACCGCCGACGCACTCGCAGCGAACCCGGCTTCGCTGACCGGCCGCTACCTCGCCCGCAACAGGGTGAGGTCTCTGCGGCATGCAGCGACTGCAAGCGCCACGAAATGGCTGCACATCGAAGGTGCCTCGCTGCACAACCTGCAAGACCTGAGCCTCGGCATTCCCCTAGCGCGACTGGTCTGCGTCACCGGCGTCTCCGGCTCCGGCAAATCGACCCTGGTGCGCGATGTGCTCGGCGCCTCGCTCAAGACCCTGCTGAGCCGCCAAGGCCACGGTGGCGGCCCTGATCGCAACAGCCGCAAACAGAAAAGCAACGACGGCAGGCGCGCTCGAAAAGCCGAACTCAGCGGCTGCGGCGCGTTGCGCGGCTGGCAGGCGCTGAGCCGCGTGCTCGAGGTCGATCAGACCCCGATCGGCAAGACCCCGCGCTCCTGCCCGGCGACCTACATCGGCATCTGGGATCGCATCCGCCGCCTGTTCGCGGCCGCGCCCGAGGCGCGGATGTTGGGCTGGGGGCCGGGGCGTTTCTCGTTCAACACCGGCGGCGGACGTTGTCCTGCCTGCGAAGGCCAAGGCGTGCAACGGCTCGAGATGAGCTTCCTGCCCGACGTGAAGCTCCCCTGCGAGGTCTGCGGCGGCACCCGCTTCAACGCCGAGACCCGACGCGTTCCCTATCTGGGCAAGGACATCGGCGCGGTCCTGGCGATGAGCGTCGACGAAGCGGTCGAGCTGTTCCAGGCGCATCCGGCGATCCGCCATCCGCTCGAACTACTGCAGGCGGTAGGGCTCGGCTACCTGGCCCTCGGGCAGGCCAGCCCGACGCTCTCAGGCGGCGAGGCGCAGCGCCTGAAGCTGGTCACCGAACTCGCCAAGGCGCGATCCACGCGACCCACTGGATCCACGCAGCCCACCGCTGATGGCCTCAGCAACCGCCCCGCCCTCTACCTGCTCGATGAGCCAACCGTCGGCCTGCACATGGCCGATGCCGAACGGCTGATCGGTGTGCTGCGGCGCCTGGTCGCGGCTGGCCATTCGGTCGTCGTCATCGAGCACGACCTGGATCTGATCGCCGCCGCTGATTGGGTCATCGATCTTGGGCCCGAGGCGGGACGCGACGGCGGGCTTCTGGTCGCCGCTGGCAGCCCGGCTGAACTCATCGCACGGGGCAGCGGCTATACAGCGGAGGCCCTGCGCGCTTGAGCTTGAACCGCTAAAGATCGACGCTCAATCCCTCCTCGGTCGCCTTGCGTTTCAGCGCCTGCCGCCGCGACTGTCGCCAGGGCGTCGGCGCGACCAGTCCCTGCCAGCCCCAACGCAGCCAGTCCAGCAGCCGCCACGCGAGCCAGAGCGCCCAGGCCAGCATCAGCAGCCGATAGATCCAGATCGGCGCTGAGATCACCGTCACCGGCGCGGTCTGCTCGCCACTGCGGTCCAGATACCAGTTCAGCTCGGTCGCGCTCGAGCCATTGCCCGCAACCTGCATCGCCGGGCTGCCGAGCAAACCCTGCTGCACCGCCAGCAAGAGCGCGCTCAGCGCCGCGATGCTCAGCAGCACCAGTCCGATCTGCATTAGATTGAACCGCCAGGGCGTCAGCTGATCCTGGTCGAGCCGTCGACGCAAGCCGAGCGCGAACAGCCAGAGCACTACCAGCGCGCCAACCCCGACCGAGACCTGGCTGAGCCCGATCCCCAGCAGCAGCCAATCGCCGACACCGAGCGGGGTCAAACGCGCGCGCGCCAGGATCAGCGCGAGCACCGCAATCACCAACAGCAGCCCCCAGAACTGCACCGCCGGGCCGAGGCCCGGTCCGAGACGGGGACCGCTGGCCCACAACAGCCAGCGATCGGTGCCCAGTCTCACCTGCGTCTCGGCGTTCACGCCCACCACGCCGAGCGTCACCGCCGCCGGCTGATAGACGAAGGACAGCCCATCTGGCTGCAGCCAGCTGAGTTCGATCTGCTGGCTGCCTGGAACCAGCGCCAGATCGACCGCGTTGTCCTGCATCAGCAGGGGTCGCGACTGACCATCGACGCGAAGCCGCGTTGGCTCGGCACCCGCTGGCAGCAACAGCCGATGCCGACCCCCCTGGCTGCTGCGCAGATCGAGCTGCAACAGCGCCTCGCTGGAGCGACGGCCCGGCTGGAGCTGATAGCGGCTGCGATCCAGGGTCAGCGTGGGTCCGGCGACGCCGACCGGGCGCGACAGCGACAGCTCCAAGACCTCACCGGGCCAGGGCCGATAGGTCGGCAGCGCGCGTGCATCGCCGTCGCGCGGCTGCACTGCGGGCACTCCTTGCGCGCGCAGATGCCAGATCGGGCTCACCTGCAGGCGCCATTCCTCGGTCAGTCTGGGATCGGTCGAGGCACGCAGCGCGAGGCGATCGACCGGCCGCAGGGCCGAGCGCCAACGCATGCGCGCACGCCCTGGCGGCAACGAGACCAGCACGCTTGCGGTATTGCTCTGGACCCCGGAGGTGGTCACCGATTCGCCGTCGATCAGCGCGACTCGCAGGCTCACCGATTGCCCCAGCGGCGAGCGCCGCTCGACCTCGGTGATCAGCTCCCAATCCAATCCGAAGCTCAGCGTGCGGGTGATCTTGAGCAGCGGCGGCCATGGGGCCTGCGTGTCACCGCTCGCTGCGCCCGATGCCGGCGCAGATGCTGAGCCCGACGCCGACATCGAGCCAGACGTGGCGCCCCCGCCACCGGGGTTCTGATCGTTGATGGACGCACCGTCGGGCTCGTTGCCGGCCGCAGGCCCCTTTGCATCCTGCTGGCGTAGCAACCGCAGCTGATCACCCGGAACACCATCGGCGCCGACCCCTTCGAGCTGCCAGATCGGATCGAGGCGGGTTTCGAGCAACCGTGGACGCAGCGGCAACGGGATGGCGACCTGATCGACCTCGACCAGTGAGCCCGACAGCAGCAGCAGATGCCGACCGCTCGGGATGGGCACCGCCAGATCCCCATTGGTCAGCCCGAGCAATCGATCCAACGGCTGACCATCGAGTTCGATCCGCTTCGGCGACCAACCACTGCGGGCGCCGGGGATCGGCAAGGCCACCGCCTCGGTCGCATCCACGGCCAGCAGCAAGCGCAGCGCGCCAGGCGAGGCATCGAGCACCAGCCGCGCGATCTCGGCACAGCGCGGCACACAGTCCGGCGGCGCGAGTAGCCGTGCGCGCAGCTCGGCCAGCAGGGACGTCGGCGGAAAGCCCGTGCTGTTCGCCGCCGAATCGGTGCTGTTCGCCGCCGGATTCATCATGAGCGGAGCGGCAGCGATCTGGCTGTCGGTTGCCGCCAGGCCTGGACTTGATGGCAGCAGCCACAGCGACCCGATCAGCATGACCCCAAGCAGGCCGACAAGCGCATGCTTGCCCGGCTTGCCCGATGTGCGCGCGCCTGGCGAGCGGACCGGCAGCGGCAGCCGCGACGGTCGCGGATCGGCGAGCCGCAGCCCCAGCAGCGGCACCAGCACCAGGGTGATCAACGCCAGCGGTGCTGAGGCCGAGGCCGGCCGCAGCCAGAGGCGCAGTCGATGATCGGGCGGCATCGGGCCGTTCCAGCTCAGATCGAAGCGGCGCCAGCGCCAATCCGGCACCCCGGCGCCGGTCTGCAAACGCGCGTCCGGGTCCAAGGTTGGCAACAACCGTGGCGGGGAAACCCGGTCAGCGCTGACCTCAGCAGGGGCTGACTTGAGGCGTGAAGACTCGACCTGATGATCCAGGCGAGAACCCACCTGATCAACGGCGCTCATCGGGGTGAGCCAGCCGGTGGGCGAGTCGACCAGACCAAGCCCCTGCTGTTCCAATTGCGGAAACAGCCCATCGCGCATCTCGGTGACCAGGAAGGGCACCGCGATCAGCACTAGCGACAGCAACGCCAGCCGCGCGTAGAGTCGGACCCCGGTCGCGAGCCAGGGCGGGCCCTGCGCGTGCGAGGCGTCTCCTGAAGGCTCGTCACGCTGTTGCAAGTCAGCCGGCGTCCGCCGCGCCGACTCCGGCAGCAGCCGCACCAGCGCGGCAGCGGCGATCAGATGCAGCCACACCCAACGCGGCGCGCCCGGTTCCTGCCAGGTCAGCACCAGCGTCAGCAGCGCCAGCAGCCCCCAAGGCCAGCCCCAAAGCCGTATCACCGCGAGCGCGGCGATCAATACCAGGAAGATATCCAGCAACGACCAGCGTGCCAGCCAACTCTCAGGGAGATTGTCGACGCCCGCCGCCGCCAACAGATCCCAGCCCGGCGGTAGAAAGAGCTGTGTCGAGACACTGCTCAGCGGCAGATCCCAGCCCGAGCCGGGCAGCTCCAGCCACCACCGGATGGGTCCACTGTCGATGCGCGCATCGGCGCTCAACGCAAGCCGCGCACCGCGCACCTCGACGCCTACGCGCTCATCGTCATCATCTCGATCGGTGTTCAGGCGCGTGATCAGACGCGGCTCGCCGTCGACGCTGACCTGGCCGAGGACCAACGGCGCCGTGGCCTCGATCCGGCGCCGCTCGTGCAGTTCACCGCTGAGGCGATCACGCAGGCTCAGACCGGTGGCATCGAAGTCCAGTCGCATCACGCGCTCGAGTCGGATCTGGTCCGAGCCCGAGGCGCCCCGGCTGAGCTGCTCGAGCCGCAGCGTCTCGCCCGCCCGCATCAGGTAGGCCGGTCGCTGTTGCCACTGCGCTGGCAGGCGGATCTGGCGCGGATCGATCGGCTCGGCGCCGCTCAGCTCGACCTGGCGCAGATCGGGCCGGGCCGCGAACACCCAGACTTCTTGCGCGGGCCAGTGGGATGGCGATGCGGGTGCCGGCGCGGAGACCGGCGCCGACGGTTGTTGCGGCAAGCTGAGTGCCGAGACCGGCCCCGGATGATGGCTTTCCAGGATCAACTCCCAGCGCCCGGGCCGCAGTTGCAGTTGCAGCAGGGGGTCGCCTTGCCCCGAGCGCTGAGCCGACGCGGCATCCGGGGTCGACCCTGCTCGGCGCGCCTCGGACGGCTCCTTGGATGCGATCAAGCGCGCCGGCAACGGACTCTCGAGACGCAATGGGATGCCACCGGGCAGCAGCGCCGGCCCCAGCAACAACTCGCGCGGCTGCCCGGAGACCTCGAGCAGCAGACGCGTTTGCACGTGTAACGGCACCGAATCCTCGATGTGGCGCGTGACCTCGAGCGAGAGCGCATCCGGCTCCTGCGCCTGCTTTGGCGGTCGCGGGCGGCGCTCGGAGCCGAGCCAAAGCCCGCCCTTGGCCTCCAAGCGGGGCTGCGCGATCTCTGTCCCGTTCAAGCTCAGGCTGAGCAACCCGACCTCGGCCGGCACCTGCAAGACATCGGGCCGCTGCGGCCAGGTGAAGCGACCGCTGATCTCGTGCTCGCCGGAGGCGAGCCGCACCATCGGGCGCCCGTCGCGTTCCACCACGCTGACAGGCGCCCCATTCGCGCTCACCTGTTGCGGCCATTGACCCGGCCCGCCAGGGAGCGCGATCCAGGCATTCGCCGCTAGGCTCCAGGCCTGCTCGAAGCGGCCGCCGGCATCATCGAGGTCAAGCCGCAGTCGCCCCGGCCAGGTACAGACGCGCTCTCCGGCGCCGGCGGCCCCGAGCGCACAGGCGCGCTGATCCTCGTCAGCCAGTACCCAGTCCACCCACGGCAGGAGCGCAGCGGGAACCGACGCCTGCGTATCATCGCCATGGACCCCGGCCACCGGCGTCATCAGCAGCATCAACAGCACTGGCAGCAACAGGGCGGCGCCGATCCTGCTCCCCGCCTTCTTTCCCGTGCTCACCACCGCAGTAGAGACCTGATGGAGTGGCATCGCTTGGTGATCCCCGTTGGCTGCGAACCCAGCGCCCGCCGCTTGAGGGTTGGCCTCGGCGATCAGAGCAGGCGCGTCATGGCTGCCAATAATCGCCGATTTTCTGGCTCGGTGCGCACCGCAATGCGCAGATAACGCGCATCGAGTCCGGCATAGTTGGCACAGACGCGCACCGCGATGCCTTCCGAGTGCAATAACCGCGCCGCCAGATCAGCCGCCCGTGGCCCCGCATGCGGGAGGCGCAGCAGGAGATAATTGGCGGCACTGTCGAAGACGCGCAGGCCGAGCCCGCGCAGCGCCGCGCCGAGATGCCGACGCTCGCCGCCGATGAGCTGGCGCGTGCGTTGCGCGAACGCCGCAAGATCCGGGTCCGTCAGCAACGCACGGCCGGCCGCTGCCGCGAGGCTGTTGACCGACCACTCCGGCAGCAGCCGAGCGAACGAAGCGGCGCGTTCCGGCGCGAGCACCGCGTAGCCAAGCCGCAAACCGGCCAAGGCATAGAACTTGGTCATCGAGCGGATGACGATCAGGTTCGGCCGCTCCCCCTGAGGCCGCTCCCAGTGCACGGCGGAGTGCGCGCCGTCGACGAAGTCGATGAAGGCCTCGTCGATCGCCCAGTCGACGTGCGGATGGGCGATCACGGCCTCGCGCAGCTGCTGGGGCTCGACCAGGCGACCGGTTGGGTTATTTGGCTGGCCGATCCAGACCAGATCGCCTGCGTGCAGGTGCGCCGAGAGCGCCCCGAGATCGAGTGCGAATCCGTTCTCGGGCCGCAGCGGAATTGAGCACAGCGGCCGCTGCCAGACCTCGGCCGCGCGCTGGTAATCGACATAGGCCGGTGCCGTCACCAGCACGCGCTTGGCCGCAAGCAACCGCGGCAGCCACCAGATGAGCTGCTCGGCGCCATTGCCGACGACGATGCGCTCCGAGGCAACACCCAGATGCGTTCCAATCGCCGCCCGTAAGGCCGTGCAGGCGGGATCGGGATAGTGCCCAAGCGCATCGAGCGCCGCGATCAGTGCTGACCGCGCGCCCGCTGGCATCCCGAGCGGGTTGATGTTGGCGCTGAAATCGAGCAGCGATTCCGCCGCCCGCCCACTGCGGTGGGCCAAGGCGGTGAGGTTGCCGCCGTGGCGTGCGTCACTCTGCTCGCCCAATGTGTTCAGCTCGTCGTCCAGACTGTCCAGCTCGGTCGCCATCAGCCCATCAGCCGGCACAGTGTGGTGCGTCGAGGCGGCCGCACCCGTGTGCGACCAGGCTCGGCAACCCGTCGCCGACCGGCACCCGAAGGCGCGAGCGGCAGGCGTGTGGCACCTCGAGCAGGATCAGCCGCTCATGGGGGATGCCAAGCAACTCGCCGAGGATGACGCGGATGACACCGCCGTGCGTGATCAGCAGCAGGTGATCGCCACGTCCCTCCAGGATGTGGTGCCAGCCCGCGAGAACGCGCTGGCGAAAGGCCGCGAAGGGTTCCGAGTCCGGCGGATCATAGAGGCTGGGATCGGCCCAGAAACGAGCCAGATCCTCGAGCGGAAGCTGATCCGCACGCCGCCCTTCCCAAGCGCCGAAATCGCGCTCGCGCAAGGCCTCCATCGGCTCGACTGGCAGCCCGAGGCATGCACCAAGCCGATCGGCAAAGCGCGCACAGCGCGCGGCCGGTGAGTAGAGGATGCGATCCCAGGGCGCTGCGCCGATTGCCTCGCCGATTGCCTCGTCGGTTGGCCCCAGGATTGCTGCCGAGGTTGGCGACTCGATTGCTTCCTGGATGAGCCCGCCGATGCCGGTTGCCGCCTCAAGCTGCGCCCAGCCGACCGTGCTCAGCGGATCATCGCGTCGGCCGCGAAAACAGGCTCCCCCCTCGACCTCCCCATGACGGATCAGATCGACCAGGCGATGTGGCATGGTCAATCGCCCTTAGGCGCCACGCCGGCCTCGGCGAAGGTCGCCATCTGCGCATGCAGGTCGCAGGCGAGACGCAGCAGCGGTACCGCAGCCGCCGCGCCACTGCCCTCGCCCAACCGCATCCCGAGATCGAGCAGCGGGCGCAGTCCGATTGCTTCCACCATCGCCCGATGGCCGGGCTCGGCCGAGGCATGCGCGAGCAGCATCCAATCGATCGCACCCGGGCAGATCCGGCTGGCGACCAGCGCCGCCGCCGAGCTGATGAAGCCATCGATCAGCATCGGCACCCGCTGCTGGGCGCAGGCGACATAGGCGCCGGCCATCGCAGCGATCTCGAAACCGCCAAGATGCGCCAATGCCTGCATCGGCGCCTCGGTCGGATCGGCAAGCTGATCGCGATGCAACGCCAACGCCTGTTCGATCAGCGCTTGCTTGCGCGTGATGCCACCGCGATCGAGGCCGGTGCCGGGGCCGACCAGCGCCGACGCCGGCAGCCCCAGCAACGCACAGGTCAGTGCCGTCGCGGCGGTGGTATTACCGATCCCCATCTCCCCGGCGATGAACAACTCGGCACCGCCCGCGCGTGCCCGCTCTACCGCTGCGGCGCCCTCGGCGAGCGCCTGCGCGAGCTGGGCGGCGGACATCGCCGGCGCCTCGGCCAGATTGGCGGTACTGGCGGCGATCACCGCCTGGCGAATCAGCGGATGCGCCGGCACCGGCGCCACGGTGCCGAGATTGATCAGCTCGATGCCGGCACCGATTTGGCGCGCCAGCACACTGATGGCGGCACCACCAGCGGCCATGTTGGCGATCATCTGCGCCGTGACTGCTTGCGGAAAGGCCGAGACACCAGCGCTCGCGATGCCGTGATCCGCCGCGAAGATGACGATTCGCACCTGCTCCAGCGCCGGCTGCGCGCGCCCTTGCAAGGCGGCGAGCTGAATCGCGATGTCTTCCAGCCGACCCAACGAGCCGGGCGGTTTGGTCAGTTCGCCCTGACGGCTGATGGCGGCTTCGCGCGCCTCCAGATCCACCGGGGCGGCGGGGGTATGAAGCCAATCGAAACGAGGGTCCAAACGCTGATTCCTCCGATCAAACGAACCAGTATACGCAGCGCCTTTGTCGACCGGCTTGACGTTGATCAGCAGGACCGGTGGAGCCACCAGCCTGGTCAGTCCGGGTGCTCATCGCCTATGCTGACTGGCCCGATGAGCGATCAATGGCCTCCCTCCGAACACCGCCAAGCCATGCCCACCGATGCGCGCCACCCCTTCTCGCCAACGGAACTCGAGGCCCTGACGCGCGACCTCAAGGACTGGGGGCAAGCGCTCGGCTTCCAGCAGATCGGCATTGCCGACTGCGATCTGTCCCAGGCCGAGGGGCGGCTCCAGCAGTGGCTGGCCAGCGCCATGCACGGCGACATGGGCTACATGGCGCGCCATGGCCTCAAACGCACGCGCCCGGCGCACTTGGTGCCTGGCACCCTGTCGGTGATCTCGGCGCGGATGGACTACCTGCCCGAACACCAGCAGGCCATGGATCAGGCGCTCGCCGACCCGGCGCGCGCCTTCGTCTCGCGCTACGCGCTCGGGCGTGATTATCACAAGGTGCTGCGCGCGCGCCTGAAACGCCTGGCGCAACGGCTCGAAAACCGCATCGGCGCCTACGGTTGGCGCGTGTTCGTCGACTCGGCGCCGGTGATGGAAAAACCCCTGGCCGAGAAGGCTGGGCTCGGCTGGATCGGCAAGCACACCAATCTGATCAACCGCGAGGCCGGCTCCTGGTTCTTCCTCGGCGAGATCTACTGCGATCTACCGCTGCCCCCAGACAGCCCAGCCCGCGAACATTGCGGCCGTTGCCAGGCCTGCATCGAAATCTGCCCGACCAACGCCATCATCGCGCCGTTCCAGCTCGACGCGCGGCGCTGTATCTCCTATCTGACCATCGAGCATTTTGGGCCGATTCCCGAGGCCCTGCGCCCGCAGATGGGCAATCACATCTATGGTTGTGACGATTGCCAGCTCTGCTGTCCCTGGAATCGCTTCGCGCGGCTGACCGACGAGACCGACTTCCTAGCGCGCAACGGACTCGATACCATCACCCTCATCGAGCTGTTCGACTGGGATGAGCCAGGCTTCCTATCGCGGACCGAGGGCAGCGCGATCCGCCGTCTTGGCCATGCGCGCTGGCTGCGCAATATCGCCGTCGCCTTGGGCAATGCGCACCGCTCCGAGACCGTCCGCGAGGCCTTGCGGCAACGCCTCGACCATCCAAGCGCGCTGGTGCGCGAGCACGTCGCCTGGGCACTGGCGCGGCATGGCGGCTCGGACAGGTCGCCGGCGGACTGGCGATTCTGAGCGCGAGCAGTGGCTGCTCATCGGCGTGCCGTCTGTTAGGCTTTAAGGTTGACTCCAGCGCAGTAATCCTCATGGTCCGCCGTTCATCGTCCAATAAAAACAAACCCGGGTCTAAGAAATCCGGGTCCGCCGCTAGGAGCAAGCGCAACCGGCCAGCGGCGCGCGCGAGCGACCTGCGGCACAGACTGCGACGTGCCCTGGCAATGCTGCGCAACCTGGCCATCGGGATCGCGCTGATCTCATCGGTGGCCTATGTGCCGACCTCGGTCACCGAGACCTGGCCCGAGCCCGCGCAACAGGCGATGGAGATCGCGCGCGATGTCCATGCATTCCTCGGCGAGACCGGCAATGAGCTGATCCGCAACGGCGCCGATTGGGTCAGCACCGCCAGCAGCGAGGGATTGGCGCAAGGCGCCGAGGCGCTCTCGGGGCTGTTCGACAGCAACGGCTGGGCAGACCCCGCAACCCTGCTCGACGAACTCGGTCACTGGCTGCCGGACCTGGGCGATCTGCTCGAGGATCTGCTCTACGACCTGCTCGGCGACTGGTGGCCGCAGCCGACCCTGCCGGCCGGCGGTGGCGATCTCCCGCGCGTGGCCGGCAGCTTCTCCAGCGCCAAGGATCTGCTCTACGAGCGCATCTACCGTGGCCATCGCGTCACGACCTACTGTGGCTGCACCTACAACGGGCGCCGCCAGGTGGACCTGGCGAGTTGCGGGCTCCAAGGGTACGCCGGCAATGAACGCGCGCGACGGGTCGAAGCCGAACACGTCTTCCCGGCCGCGCAGTTCGGCAACTTCCGCCGCTGCTGGCGCCAACCGCAGGCCTACCGCGCCTGCCGTGAGGCCGACGGCGATCTGCTCTCCGGGCGCGCCTGTTGCCTGCGGGTGGACGAGACCTTTGTCGCCGCGCACAACGACCTGCAGAACCTGATCCCCGCTGTCGGCATGATCAACGGCGACCGGCGCGACTACAGCTGGGGGGTGGTGTCTGGCGGCGAGCGCTACGGCGACTGTGACATCCGCATCGATGCGTCCCGCCGCCGCGTGCAGCCACCCGACGCGCTGCGCGGCGACATTGCGCGCATCATGCTCTATATGCGCGATACCTATGGCTTGCGGTTGTCACGCCAGGACGAGCGCCTGTTCATGGTCTGGAACGACCTTGACCCGCCGGATGAATGGGAGCGGCGCCGGCAGGCGCGGATCGCGCGGCTGCAGGGCAAGGCGAATGAATATGTGATTCGCTGAGGCGCTAGACTGCACAGATGCAACACCATCCCCGCAAGCGCTTCGGCCAGAACTTCCTTCACGACCCCGGTGTCATTCAGCGCATTCTGGATGCGGTCGCGCCGCTGCCGGGCCAAAATCCGAGTCAGCACCCGGACCAGCCTCGGGGCCAGGATCGGGGCCAGCATCTGGTCGAGATCGGCCCCGGCCAGGGCGCGCTCACCGCTGGCTTGCTGGAGATGGCCTCGGCGCTTGATGTCATCGAGCTGGACCGTGACCTGATCCAGCCGCTCACCGAGCGCTTCGGCGACCCCCGGCTGCGCATCCACCAAGCCGACGCGCTGACCTTCGATCTCTGCGCGCTGCGCTCGCCCTCGACCCACCGACTGCGCCTGATCGGCAACCTGCCTTACAACATCTCAACGCCCTTGCTGTTTCGCTTCCTCGAGCAGGCGGACTGCATTGAGGATCTGCATCTGATGCTGCAGAAAGAGGTCGTGGACCGTATCACTGCGGCGCCCGGCAGTAAGGTCTATGGGCGGCTCTCGGTGATGGTGCAGACCGCCTGCTCGGCCCAGCGCCTGTTCCTGGTCTCGGCCGGTGCCTTCACGCCAGCGCCAAAGGTCAGCTCGGCGGTGATTCGACTGCGCCCGCATCGCCCGCTGCCCTACCCGCTCGCCGATCCGCCCTGGCATGCGCGCCTCGTCGCGGCCGCCTTTGCCCAACGCCGCAAGACCCTGCGCAACAGCCTGAGCGGACTGGTCTCGCCCGAACGGATGAGCGCGCTTGGGATCGATCCCGGCGCCCGCGCCGAAACCCTCTCGATCGCCGATTTTGCCGCGCTCGCCAATGCCCCGCATGCTTGCATTGACGAGCAAATACCCTGACATTGAGCAACGTTTTGCAGTGAGCCGACGCGAGGCGTCAAGAGAGGAGCAGCCGATGAGCAATGAGGTTTACGACACCGAGCAGCCAGACGATCACAGCGCCGAGCAGGACGAGGTCAAACTCGCGCGCGCTCGGGATGTACTGCCGTCGCTGATCCATCTGCTGCCGGTGGCCTCGCGGCCGTTCTTTCCAGGTCAAGCGGTGCCTCTGCTGATGGATGCCGAACATTGGCTGCCGACCATAAAGGCGGTCGGCGAGACCGAGCACAAGATCCTCGGCGTCGTGTTGGTCGACAGCGACACCTCCGAACAGGCCCGCAGTGCCGACTTCAAGCCGGTCGGTACCGCCTGTCGCGTGCATCGGGTCCATTCCGAGGAAGGCAAGCTACAGGTGCTGGTCGAATGCCTGCAGCGCTTCCACATCGAGCGCTTCGTCAGCCGCAAGCGTCCATTCTCGGCGCGCGTCGATTACATGCCGGAGCCGGCACCGGAGCCGGCGGATCAGGTCAAGGCCTACGCGATGGCGGTGATCAACACCATCAAGGAGCTGCTGCCGCTGAATCCGCTCTACGTCGAGGAACTGCGCATGTTCCTCGACCGCTTTGGCCCCGATGATCCCTCGCACCTCGCCGACTTCGCCGCCAGCCTGACCACCTCGAGCAAGGCGCAGCTGCAGGAGGTGCTCGAGGCCGTGCCGCTGATGAAGCGCATGGAGAAGGTGCTGGTGCTGCTCAACAACGAACTCGAGCTGGCCAAGGCCCAGCACTCGATCCGCCAATCGGTCGAAGAGCGCATGCAGAAGCAGCAGCGCGAGTTCTTCCTCAAGGAGCAGCTCAAGGCGATCCAGAAGGAACTCGGCATCGCCAAGGATGACCGCACCGCCGAGGTGGACAAGTTCAAGCAGCGCCTGGAGAAGCTGACGCTGACCGAGGAGTCCCAAAAGCGCGTCGACGAGGAGATGGACAAGCTCTCGATGCTCGAGACCGGCTCGCCTGAGTATTCGGTCACGCGCAATTATTTGGACTGGATCACCCTGCTCCCGTGGGGCAAGCATTCCAAGGACAAGCTCGACCTCAAGCGGGCGCGACGGGTGCTGGATCGCGATCACTATGGCCTTGACGACGTCAAGAATCGCATCCTCGAGTTCCTCGCCGTCGGCATCCACAAGAGCGAGATCGCCGGCTCGATCATCCTCTTGGTCGGCCCGCCCGGCGTCGGCAAGACCTCGATCGGACGTTCGATCGCCGATACCCTCGGGCGGCGCTTCTATCGCTTCTCGGTCGGCGGTATCCGCGACGAGGCCGAGATCAAGGGTCATCGGCGCACCTATATCGGCGCCATGCCCGGCAAGTTCCTGCAGGCGATGAAGGATGCCGGTACCGCCAACCCGGTGATCATGCTCGATGAGATCGACAAGATCGGCGCCAGCTACCACGGGGATCCGGCCTCGGCGCTGCTCGAGGTGCTCGACCCGGAGCAGAACGTCGACTTCCTCGACCATTATCTCGATCTGCGCTTCGATCTCTCGAAGGTGCTGTTCGTCTGCACCGCGAACCAGACCGACCACATCCCCGGTCCGCTGCTCGACCGCATGGAGGTGATCCAGCTCTCCGGCTATATCGCCGATGAAAAGCTGGCGATCGCGAAGAAATATCTGCTGCCGCGGCAGATCGACCGCGCCGGGCTGCCGAAGAACACGGTCAAGCTCAAGACTAAGGCGCTGCGCGCGTTGATCGAGGGCTATGCCCGGGATGCCGGGGTGCGTCGGCTGGAAAAGCAGCTCGGCAAGATCGTGCGCAAGGTGGCGGTGAAGATGCTCGAGGGGGCCGAGACGCCGATCGAGGTCAACACGGAGACGCTGAAGGATTATCTCGGCAGTCCGGTGTTTCGCGATGAGCGCAAGCTCTCTGGCCCCGGCGTGGTCACCGGCCTGGCCTGGACCGCGATGGGCGGTGCGACGCTCAGCATCGAGGCCGTGCGCACCCATGAATACACGCGCGGCTTCAAGCTCACCGGCCAGCTCGGCGACGTGATGAAAGAATCGGCCGGCATCGCCTACGGCTACATCCTCAGTCAGGCCGCCAACTTTGACATAGAGCCGGCGTATTTTGAAAAAGCCTTCATCCATCTGCATGTGCCGGCGGGTGCAACGCCGAAGGATGGCCCCTCGGCCGGCATCACCATGGCCTCGGCGCTGCTCTCGCTCGCACGCAACAAGCCGGTGCGCCGCATCGCGATGACCGGCGAGCTGACGCTGACCGGCGAGGTGTTCCCGATCGGCGGTGTGCGCGAGAAGCTGATCGCCTCGCGCCGCGCCGGCATCAAGGAGATCCTGCTGCCGGAGGACAACCGCGGCGAGTTCGACGAGGTGCCCGAGCACGTCAAGAAAGGATTGACGGTGCACTTTGTCAGCCGCTTCGAGGATGTGGCCGCGCTGTTGTTCGCGGGCAAGGCCGGTTAGGTCCGCTGCGTCTACAGCTCGAGATCGCCGAATGGTTGCCAATCTCTTCTCGCTGGCGTATGGAATTCCTCGACCTCGCTCGCTGCTGTTCGCCCTCGTGCTCGTCGCGGGCCTGATCGACGCCATCGCCGGCGGTGGCGGGCTGATCACGGTGCCCGCTCTGCTCTGGGCCGGGCTGCCGCCGGTCGCGCGGGTGGCCATGTGTTCTGGACATGGGCGCTCATTATGGCGGTCGGGAAACTTGCCGGAGGCTGGTTAGGTGCCCATCTGGTGCTCCAGCATGGCGCGCGCCTGGTCGGCCCCGTTCTGGTCGTCGCATCGGTTGCGGTGTCGTTGAAGCTGCTATTGACCGGCTGAGCTGTATGGGCGAGCGACCTGCCGTCGTCCGCGCATCGGTACAGTGCCGGAATCAGGCGAGCCGGTGATGTCGCGCTCGCGTTGCAAAGCATCTATCCTTTGCCGCATTCTGCCCCCTTTATTCGACGGTCCAGCCCCGGCCGGTCAATGACTGCACGCGCGCGAGGGTCGTGATCGATCCGGTGAACGCTGCTTGTTCAGCCTCCGTTACAGCTGATGCATCGCCTACAGCCCACAATCGAGCACTCGATATGGACGAGCACGAACGAAGCGCTTCGCCCCACCTCCGCACCCCGCTGGAAGGTTTAGAGGAGCTGTATCAGCAAGCCCGTGAGGCGATGGCCGCCGGGCGGCTCGAGCAGGCCGAGACCGCCTTTGCAGCACATGAGCACGATGCCCAAGCGCTGCTCGAAGAGTTGCGCATTCAAGAGACCGAACTCAAGCTGCAGAACGAGGATCTGCGCGAGACCCGTCAGAGCCTCGAGACGACGCTCGCGCGCTTTAGCGCCTTCTTCTACTCGTTGCCAATCGCCGCGCTGATCGTCGACGGTCGTGGCCTGATCCGCAACACCAACCCCGCCGCAGAGGCGCTGTTTCAGATGCGTGGCGACGGCCACCAGCAGTATTTCTTCACACGCTTCGTCGGGCAGGCCCGGCGCGGTGAGCTGTTTCGGGCGCTCGGCACGCCGAGCCAGGTCACGGATGTCACCCTGCGAGAAATCGAGCTGCGGCGTCCCGACGGCGAGCCCTTCATCGGCGACCTCCATCTGGCCTCCGTCCCCGGCGAGGCGGGTGCCGAGCCGGAATTCATCTGCACGGTTATCGATCGCTCCGACAGCGTTCGCCACCGCAAGTACCTACAGGAACAGCAGGCGCAGCTGGAGGCCATCTTTCAGGCCACCCCGGTCGGGATCGTCTTTGTCCGTGAACGCAAGATGGTCCAGAGCAACGCCGCCTGGTCCGAGCTGATGGGCTACGCGCCCGAGGAACTCGACCAGCAGGATACGCGCATGCTCTACGCGGACGAGGACGAGTATGTGCGCGTGGGTCGCGAACTCTACGGGCAGATGCAGCGCGAGGGGGCCGGCCGGCTGGAGACCTGGTTTCGACATAAGGCTGGCCATCGCATCGACGTCGTGCTCTGCGCCGCGCCGATCGAGCAAGAGGGGGTGGATGAAGCGCGGGTGGTGACCATCCTGGACGTCACCGAGCGCAAGGCCGCCGAACAAGCCTTGCGGGAGCAGGAAGAGCGCCTGCGTCTCACGCTTGAGGCGACCAATGACGGGATTTGGGATCTGGATGCTGTCTCTGGGCGCATGATCGTCAACGATCGCTATGGCGCGATGCTCGGCTATGCGTCGGACGAACTCGACCTGCGCTTGGAGTCCTTGATCGCATTGATCCATCCGGAGGATCGACCGCGCGTCCAGACCCGGCTCGAACAGCATCTTCACGAAGGCACGCCCTACGAACTGGACATCCGGATGCGCTGCAAGGATGGCCGCTGGCGCTGGCTGCACATACGTGGGCAAGTCGTCGCGCGTAACGCCGAGGGCCAGCCCCTGCGGGTGGTCGGGACCCACACCGACATCCACGCGCGCAAGCTGACCGAGCAGACGCTGAACGAAAGCAATCGGCGTCTGCGCGAGGCCGAGCGTCTGGCGGCCCTGGGTCATTGGGAGTACGTCATCGGGCCGTCGGAATTGACCTGGTCGCGGGAGCTGTATCGCATCTTCGGCGTCGACCCCGCCGAGCCGCTGCCAGAGTTGGATGCCCTCGCCCGGCTGTTCCATCCCGATGATGCCCCCGAGTTCTTGCACAAGTTTCACCGTGCGCTCGAGACCGGTGAGCCCTACAGCTTCACGTTGCGCATTTACCGCAGCGACGGCGCGCTGCGCTGGCTCTTTTCCGAGGGCCGCACCGAGCGCGATGCCGCCGGTCAGGTCGTGCGCTGCTTCGGCACCGCCCAGGACGTGACCGAGCGGGAACAGGCCCAGGAGCGGCTGCGTGAAACGGCCCAGGTGTTCGAGCGCACGGCCGATGGCGTCATCATCGCTGGCGCCGATCATCGCATCATTGCCGTAAACCCGGCGTTCACCAAGATCACCGGCTACGACGAGGACGTGGTCTCTGGCCGTGCCGTCGAAGCGGTGCTCGCCAGCGCTTGCGAGCACAGCTTCTGGGACCGGGTTCCGAGGCCGCTCAGGGAGGGTGGCCGTTGGCCGGGTGAGCGCTGGGAGCGCCGTCAGGACGGATCCCGGTACCGGGCGCGCATGAGCATCACCGCCATCAGCGATGATCGCGATCAGCTCGTGCGCTACGTCATCATCATCAGCGACACCACGCCCCTGCACCGGACGCAACAACAGGTCGAGTTTCTCAGTCAGCATGATCCGTTGACCGGCCTGGCCAACCGCAGCCACTTTCGCACCCGCCTCACCCAGATCCTGCGCAAGGCCGAACAGGGGGCCGACCGGGTGGCGATCCTCATCATCGATCTCGATCGGTTTCGCGTCGTCAACGAGTCGCTGGGACCGATCGCCGCCGATGACCTGCTCAAGCAGGTGGCCACTGCGCTGAGCCAGGTCGTGCAGCCGATGGATACGCTCGCGCGTTTGGGCGGCGACGAGTTCGGCGTGATCCTGTCGGCGATCGATGCGCGCGAGCCGATCACCGCTGTCGCTGATCGGCTGCAGCAGCGGTGCGCCGAACCCCGGATGATCGAGGACCAGAGCGTCACCATCACGGCCAGCGTCGGGATCGCAGTCTATCCACTCGATGGGCGCTCCGACGATGTGCTGATGCGCCATGCCGATATTGCCCTCAAGCAGGCCAAGGCGCGCGGCCGGCAGCGCGTGCAGCGCTTCGAGCACGCGGCGGCGCAAGGTCCACCGGATCGTCTCAAGTTGGAGGCCTGCCTAAGCCAAGCCCTGCTGAAGGATGAGCTGCAGTTGCACTACCAACCGCAAGTGCGTTTGGGTGACGGTCGCCTGGTGGGCGCCGAGGCCCTGCTGCGTTGGCAGAGTGCCGAGTTCGGCCCGGTGTCGCCGCAGCACTTCATCCCGATCGCCGAGGATATGGGCTTGATCCACAAGATCGGCGCCTGGGTGCTGCGCGAAGCCGCGCGGCAGCTCACGGTCTGGGACCAGGCCGGGCAGCAGCGCCTCCCGCGTGTCGCCGTCAACCTGTCGATCCTACAGCTGGAGGACCCGGACCTGGTGCCGATGATCGAGGGGCTACTCAGGCAACACCGGTTCGATCCCGGACGGCTTGAACTCGAGCTGACCGAGTCGCTGCTCATGCACCAAGCGGGTCAGTCGGCCACCCGACTCGACGCGTTGCGAGCACTCGGCGTGCGCTTGGCGATCGACGATTTCGGAACTGGTTATTCGTCGCTGGCGTATTTGCACCGCTTGCCCATGCATCAGCTCAAGATCGACCGCAGCTTTATCGATCCACTGCCGGGTGATCCGCACAGTCAGACGATCGCGAACGCCATCGTGGCACTTGGCACGAGCCTGGGCATGGAGGTTCTGGCCGAAGGGGTCGAGACCGCCGAGCAAGCCGCGTGGCTGCTCGAGGCAGGGTGTCGGCTCGCGCAGGGGTATCACTATAGTCGACCGCTTGCTCCGGATGCCTTTGCCGCGCGGTGGCTGTGATCTGTCTCGCCGACGTGGCGATTTCTAATCTCCCTGGACAGGGTGTACTTTATGACAAAAAAACGTCTCGGACGTCGGATTGGTTTATTCGTGCTCGTTGCCCTTCCACTGATGCTGGCGATCACGTTGCCGATCCTTTCTTTATTGTATGCCGATGTGGTTGTGGAGATCTGGTGGTATCAATCGCTTGGGTTAGGCTTTTATTTCTGGCAACGGCTACTGTACAGTTACGTCGTTTTCGCTGTCTTTACGGCGTTTTTCTTCTTTTTCTTTTATTTTAATTTTCGCACCGCCGCTCGTTACATGCGGATCAAGCCGTTAGGCCCGAAAAAATTTCTGTTGCGGCTCAGGCGCAAGACGAAAAATTCAAAACTGCGGAATGCACTGAGCCTCAATGCGGACACCGAACGGCAGCGCACTCACGCCAGCCCATTGCACTGGCTGATCCTTGGGCTACACAGATTATCCATTCTAGTCTCGTTGGTGCTCGCGGTCGTTCTTGCCTCTCCATTGTATCGCCGCTGGGAAGAGACGCTGTTATTCATCTTTGCGCCGCGCGCTGGTATCGTGGATCCGGTCTACGGTCAGGATATCAGCTATTACCTGTTCGCGTTGCCGCTGTTTCGCACCATGCTGTTCGAGGTGTTTTTTGCGTTTGATATCCTGCTGATCATCCTTGGGGTCATTTATTACCTGCAGTTCCAGGCACTGAAGAAGCGTGGCTTGAATATCGCGGCCGGTGCAAGACGGCATCTCAGTGTTATTGTCGCTCTGATGTTTTGTGTCGGTGTCGCAGAGTTGATGTTCCAGCGTCACATGCTGCTTTATACCGACAGTCACACGCCGCTCTTTTTCGGCGCCGGCTACACGGAAATGAACATCGTGCTACCGCTGATCTGGTCAGCGATGATCATGCTGGTCATACTTGGCGTAAGCCTTATTTGGTATCTCAACAAAAAACGCGGCTTATCGCTGGTGGCGGTATTCGCGACGCTCCTGGCCATCACTGTCGGCTTGCGTTACTGGGAAGCCATTCCCGAAGCAGTGCAAGACTACATGGTGGAGCCGGATGAACTCGCTCGGCAGGAGCCTTACATTCGCGACAATATCACCGCCACGCTCGATGCATTTGATCTCGCCGAGGTCGAGACCCGACCCTATGTGATTCCGATCGCTGATCCCGATTCCGAAGAGATTGACCCCGAGGGTCTCAATGCAGCCGCTCTGCGCAATATTCCGGTGTGGGATCGCGACGTGCTCATCGACGTGTATCGCGAAATGCAGGAAATTCGCAGCTATTACAGCTTCCTCTCGGTGAATACGGATCGCTATACCATCGATGGCCGTTATCAGCAGGTCTTCCTGGCCGCGCGGGAATTGGATTTTGACCGGTTACCCCAGGATTCGCAAAATTGGGTCAACCGCTGGTTCAGATACACCCACGGCTATGGCGCAGTGATGTCACCAGCGGCGCAGCTCGGGGAGGAAACCAAGGAATGGCTCCTCAAGGATATGCCGCCGCGCTCGGAGTATGGCTTGACGATCGAGGAGCCTAGCATTTATTACGGCATGCAGGATCTTTATGATGTGATTGCCCCCAATGCGTTGGGCGAGATTTCCTACCCGGGCGAGACCGGCGTGGTGCAGGACGATTATCACGCGAACACCGGCATCCCGATCGATGGCTGGTTCCGGCGCGCCATCTTTGCCCTCTACTATCGCGATTACAAGCTGTTTTTTACCACGGCCATACAGTCGGATAGCCAGATACTCATCCGGCGTAATGTGCCAAGCACCATTCGCGATGTGACCCCCTTTTTGGAGCTTGACAACGATCCCTATCTGGTGGTGACGCCGGAGCATCTGTACTGGATCATCGATGCCTATACCCTCTCTGATCGTTACCCCTATGCCGAGCCCGTGAATCGCAATGTCGGCAAGCATCCCGATCATGGCATGGCAAGTCCGATCGATAAGGAATTCAACTATATCCGCAATTCCGTGAAGATCGTGGTCGATGCCTATACCGGCGAGATGAACTATTATCTTGCCGATATCGATGATCCGATTGCGCGCGCCTACCAGCGGATGTATCCCGGCCTGATCAAGGGCATGGACCGGTTTCCGGACGCGCTAAAAGCTCATATCCGTTACCCCCGGGATCTATTCTCGACACAGATGTCTGTGTATGCCAAGTATCATCAGGCGGATCCGGCTGTCTTTTATGGCCAGGAAGACCGCTGGATGTTTCCGCAGATGTCACGCGGGGGCGAAACCAAAACGCTGTTGCCCTACTATGTCACGCTGAACCTGATCGACCACTCGCGGTTCGAACACCTGCTGCTCGCGCCCATGAATCCGAAGGGGCGTGACAACATGCGTGCCTTTGCGGTGGTGAGTTCGGATGCGGAGCACTATGGTCGGATTGTCGTCTATAGCTTCCCCACCGGTGTGCTGGTGCTGGGGCTATCGCAGATTGACGCGCTGATCGAACAAGATTCCGCGATTGCCGAACAATTTACGCTCTGGGGGCGTGGCGGCGCGAATATCCAGCGCGGCAAGCTGATCCTCGTTTTGATCGACGATGTCATTACCTATGTGCAGCCGGTGTATCTGCAGGCGGCGCATGGCGTGAAGATTCCCCAACTCAAGCGGGTGATCGTGAGTCAAGGCGGCAAGGTGGCGATGGAGCCCTCGCTCGAAGAGGCGGTTGCTGCTCTCCGCAAGCGGCAGCGGCAGCGCGCCGAAAAGGAGCGCGGAAGGCCTCAGCAGCGGCAGCCGTCCCAGCGCGCCCAGCGCGTCAGATCCGACCCCTGACTGAGCGCAAGCCCGACCTGATGGCGCGCCGATCGCTCATCGGCTTCACCCTCTACTGAACGCGCAACTCGCCCAGGAATAATTGGCCAACCTCAACCGCAGTACTTACTGCGTGGGCACTACGTCGACTATGGCATTGATGGGGACTTCCGCGCGCCTTGCACTCGCTGTGCGGTGCATCGTCCAGGCATCGAAGATGCGTCGTGCGAGAAATCCCTTCGAGACGTTCTGTGGGAGCGGGTCCGCAGGGGGAGAAATCCCACGCGGCCACCTAGCACTCTAGTTATGGCGAGGGTCAACCCTGACCCTCTAGGAATGATGGCTTAGGAACGGCGACGACGCAGAGCAAGGCCAAATGCAGCGGCTCCGATCGCCAGCAGCGGCAGGGCACCGGGAGTGGGGACTTCCTGCGGGATGATGCTGCTAAAGGAAGCTAAAAGAACCGCCGTGTTCGCTTGGTTCTCGAGAGTCAGGAACTCCTCGGTGAAGCTATCCGGAAGGTCTACCGGGATGGTTGAGAATCCAGCGATCGTCAACCCAAACACGACATCGTCGATCGTGATCGTGCCCGGTGTGCTAGTGAGGCTGAAGGATACTAGGTCAGGGCAAGGTTGTTCGCCACCTGCTGCGCAGGGAGTAGCAGTGTTAGGCGTCTCGAAGTGATCGAACCTGAACACACTCGAAACGGAAAGATTCTCACCAATCTTGATATCGGAGTCATCGAAAATATCGATGACGAGATTGATCTGAAGATCTGCCGAGTCCAAGAAAGGCTGAAAGATTGGGAAATTATTGTGCGTAAAATTACCAATCTCGAATAGCTCTTCTGGAACGATACCCTCGATAGGCGTTACTTTGTCCTCGAAGACATAGCTGCTTTGGCCCAGTTCGCCCGCCGGGCTACCCCAGCTCATCGTATTTACTCTATTACCTGTTCCAGTATCATTGACGATTCCTACAGAAGCAGGATCTGGGTTTGCCCAATCGCCGTTAATACTGATGATGTCGATTGTTGCCGCGCTGGCGGAACTCGCAAAAAGTGCACCCGTCGCGATTCCGGCGATCAAGAAAGTATTGCGCATGATAAATAACCTCAGTCTATATCAGGAGAGTTGAAAGAAGGAAATAAACATGAGCAAAAAATATGCCAATAATTTAAGTCAATGATAATTGTCATTTTATCTGACAGTGAAACCAGCCACGCAGGGTGAGTGTAAAGGTGACCGTTCAGCTCCACCTGCCAAAATCCACAGCAGCGAACGAAGAAACAGAGACTTAGGTTCGTTTAGGCCCAAAATATGGAGGGGAGGGCTGAACGCGTACGCGTAAATGCGTGTAAAGGTTATCGACAGACAACCCAGCTAGTGCATTGTCAGGAGGACATCGTCTAAAGCCTCCCTACCGGCATGCTGGTGCTCGGGCTACCCAGCGCGCCCAGCGCGTCAGATCCGACCCCTGACTGAGCGCAAGCCCGATCTGTTGACGTGCAGCCAACTCATCGCCATGACCGAGGCCGGTCTCGTTGCTGCCCACATAGTAGAGCCGCCAGGAGCCGTCCTCCATCGGCACCAGGCAGGGCGTGCCGACCGCGAACGCATCCCAGGCGCCCGAGCCGCTCTCGGCATGGGCGAAGATCGAGCCGTCCGGCTCCGAGCCCGGTTGTCGCGTCCAGTGCACGCCGTCGTCGGACTCGGCCAGCCCGATCGAATGGCCATTGCCGGCGACGCCTTCGTAGACCATCAGCCAGCGCCCCTCGTACCAAAGCACTTGGCGAGTCCCAATGCCAAGTCCATCGAAGGCCTCCGGCTCGCCGGGGCCGAGCACCTCGCCGCGCTTGCGCCAGTGCAAGCCATCATCGGATTCGGCTAGACCGACGCTAAAGACCATCCGCGCCGGGTCCAGGCTGTGATAGTAGAGTCGCCAGAGGTCATGGCGCACCCGCACCACCTGCGGCCAGCCCAAGCTGGCGGCATCAAAGGCATTGGGCTCGCCGAAGTCCAACAAGGCACCCTGATACGGCCCGTCCAGACGTTGCCAATGCAAGCCGTCACGCGAGATCGCGCAGCCCGGTCGCAGCCGCAGGCCTTTGACATCGAAATGCCCGATCCGGAACCGGCTGTGATCACCGCCGAGATACCACATCCAATACAGCCCGTCCTCATAGCGCACGCAGCTGACGCCGATATGGGTCGAATCGAAGTGCGCTGGATCAGGATGGGCCTCGAGCGCGGCACCACGCGTGAGTGGGCCACTAATGCGCGTCCAGTGTAGCCCATTATCCGATTCCGCCAGGCCAATACGCCCGGTCGGCAGATGGATCTCCGGGTCGAAGCCCTGCTCACGGCCGTAGTACCACATCCGCCAACGCCCATCCGGCAGGCGCAGCACACAGGGACCGGAGACACGTTCGTCATCCCACTGCCCGGCCGGTCCTGGTCCGAGCAACAGGCCTGCTTGCGTTTGATCGGTTGTCATCGATCGCTCCTGCTGATCTGTGTTCAAAATAGCTGCAGACCCATCGCCTCCAAGCGTGCGATCGCCTGCTGCTCGATCTGCGCATGCCGCTGGCATTGGACCAGGACGCCGTCCTCGATGTACTCGATTCGCTCCCGGTGCTGACGCGGATCGACCATGACACCGGCATAGTCGAACAGCAGACGCGCCTCATCCTCCCATTGCAGCTCTGTCATCGGCGCCCCGTCCCTGCCAACCGCTATAGACCGGGCGTGCTGGCACCTCTTGGCTGTGCAAGCGCAGGCAAGGGGTCGGTGCCTCGACCTCGACCTCGCGCTGTTCCAGCTGCGGCGGTGGCGGCAGTTCGAGCCCCTTGAGCCGCTGGCGCGTCGCCTGCTCGAAGGCATCGAGACCGGCCAGCGGGATCGCCGGCGCACGCACCAAGGCGGTGGTCTCGCGCTCGCCCAGCGCGGTTTCGATGGGGCCACACTCGCCCGAGCTGGGATCCAGATACCAGGGCGGGCTCAGCGGCAACAGCCCCTCGCGCTCGGTCTCGAAGGTCAGATGCAACTGTGAATCATCGCCCCAATGCCAGTTCAATGCGCCGGCGACGGACTCGCCGCGCACCAAGCGCGGCCCGTCCGGATCTTGCCAATGGCCACGCTCGGAGCGCAGGACCGCCTGTAACAGCTCGACCCCCAGTTCATCGTCGAGGACGACCTGATCGCTACGCCCATAGAGACTACTCGAGGACGCCTGCGCCTTGACCAAGGCGATGACGCGGCGGTCTTCGGGGCGCATGAAACGCGCCTGCGAGGCGCTCTGCGGATTGAACCGCGACAGCTTGCCGTAGCCACCACTTTTATTGAGCTGTTGTTCGTCGAAAGCCATTGTGTTGCTTTTCTGATCCTCATGCCTTGCCGTTGCGAAGCCGGCGATACTACCCTGCAGCCGCCTACCCAACCAGGACTGAAACGATTGAGCGCGCGTACCACAACACCCGACGAGCGAGACGAACACCTCGCCAAACACACCCCCATGATGCAGCAATATTTGCGCATCAAGGCCGAGTATTCGGACATGCTGCTGTTCTATCGCATGGGGGATTTCTACGAGCTGTTCTTCGAGGACGCCGAGCGCGCCGCGCGGCTGCTCGACATCACCCTGACCAAGCGCGGTCAGTCCGCCGGGGTGCCGATCCCGATGGCCGGCATACCTTATCATGCCGTCGAAGCCTATCTGGCACGGCTGGTGCGTCGCGGCGTCTCGGTGGCGATCTGCGAGCAGAAGGGCGATCCAGCCAAGTCTAAAGGTCCAGTCGAGCGCGAAGTGGTACGCATCGTCACGCCCGGTACCCTGACCGACGAGGCGCTGCTCGAGGAACGACAAGAGAATCTGATTTGCGCCCTCGCTGAGTCTGGAGCTAACTCCAAGGCCAAACCGAGTGCCAAATCGCTTGCAAACTCTGAAGCCAGCTCGGGAACTCAGGCTGCAACGAACGCTGGATCCGCGTCAGAGACCCAGTTCGGCGCAGCAGCTAGGCCAAGCGCCAGTTCGGGCGCCAGTTCGGGCGCCAGCTCAGACGTCGACTCAGGCGAGCGCTTCGGGCTCGCGGTGCTGGAGCTGGCCAGTGGACGCTTCTCGGTGCTCGAGATCGACGGCCGGGAGGCGCTCATCGCCGAGCTTGAGCGCCTGCGCCCGGCTGAGCTGCTGCTGAGCGAGAGCAGCCGACTGCCCGAGCAACTCGGCGAGCATGCGGCGACTGGGCTGGCGGCCGGCATCACCCGCCGCACGCACTGGCAGTTCGACGCCGACAGCGCCAAGCGGCTGCTCCGCGAGCAATTCGGCACTCAGGATCTGAAAGGCTTCGGCTGCGCCGGGCTGCGCCTAGCGATCGGTGCCGCCGGCTGTCTGCTGCAATATGTGAAGGAGACACAGCGCGTCGCCCTGCCCCATCTGCGCGGTCTGCGCACCGAGACCCGCGATGATGCGCTGATCCTGGATGCCGCCACCCGCCGCAACTTGGAGCTGACACGCTCGCTCAGCGCCGCCTCGGACGCGAGCGCCGGCCACGGCGGGGGCACTAGCGATCAGCATACGCTGGCTGGCATCATGGACCGCACCTCCACCGCGATGGGCGCACGCCTGCTGCGGCGCTGGATCAACCGCCCGCTGCGTGATCGTCGGGCGGTCGGCGAGCGGCATCAGGCCATTGAGGCGCTGCTAGGATCCGGCCTGTTCGAGGCATTGCGCGAGGAACTGGCCGCAATCGGTGATCTGGAGCGCATCCTGGCGCGGGTCGCGCTCGGCTCGGCGCGCCCGCGTGATCTGGCGGCCCTGCGCGAGGCGCTCGCGCAGCTGCCAGCGCTGCATGCCGATCTGGGCATGGCCGAGAGCCCGCGCCTCGGCCAGCTCGAGACCGAACTCGGTGAGCACCCCGACCTGCTCGCCCTGCTGCAACGTGCCCTCATCGAACAGCCGCCGATGCTGATCCGTGACGGCGGCGTGATCGCGCGCGGCTATGATCCCGAACTCGACGAACTGCGCGATCTGGCCGAGCACGGCGATCAGTTCCTGATCGACCTCGAGCAGCGCGAGCGCGCGCGCACCGGCATCAGCACGCTCAAGGTCGGCTACAACCGCGTGCATGGCTACTACATCGAACTCGGTCGCAGCCATGCCGAGCGCATCCCCGATGACTATCAGCGTCGCCAAACCCTGAAGGCCAGCGAGCGCTACATCACCCCCGAGCTGAAGCGCTTCGAGGAGCAGGTGCTGAGCGCGCGCGAGCGCTCGCTCGCGCGCGAGAAACTGCTCTACGATGCCTTGATCGAGCAGCTACAAGCGCGCCTTGAGCCGTTGCAGGCAAGCGCTGCGGCCATCGCCGAGCTGGACGTGCTCTGCAACCTGGCCGAGCGCGCCGAGCGGCTGAACTGGAGCCGCCCAGAGCTGATCGAGACGCCGGGGATTCAGATCGAGGATAGTCGCCATCCAGTGGTCGAGCAGGTGCGCGCCGAGCCCTTCGTGCCCAATGGCCTCAGCCTCGGCGATGCGCAGCGCATGCTGGTCATCACTGGCCCGAACATGGGCGGCAAATCGACCTTCATGCGCCAGGTCGCGCTGATCGTCGTGATGGCTTATGCCGGCAGCTTCGTACCCGCAGGCGCCGCGCGACTGGGCCCGATCGATCGCATCTTCTCGCGCATCGGCGCCGCCGATGATCTGGCGCGAGGTCGCTCCACCTTCATGGTCGAGATGGAAGAGACCGCCAACATCCTCAACAACGCCACCGCCAACAGCCTGGTGCTGATGGACGAGATCGGCCGCGGCACCAGCACCTTCGACGGCCTCTCGCTGGCCTGGGCCTGCGCCGAGGCGCTCGCCGACCAACTGCGTGCCTTCACCCTATTCGCCACCCATTACTTCGAGTTGACCGCGCTACCGGAGCGCCATGCGAGCGTGCGCAACGTGCATCTGGATGCCGTTGAGCACGGTGAGCGGATCGTCTTTCTGCACAGTCTGCGTGAGGGAGCGGCGAGCCAGAGCTACGGCTTGCAGGTGGCGGCGCTGGCGGGCGTGCCGGTGGCGGTGATTGCCCGCGCGCGTGAGCATCTGCGCCGACTCGAGGAGCACTCGGTGGAGCGCGATCGAAGGGCGATGCAGCTGTCGCTATTTCCGGCCGAGTCGTCTGAGCCGGCGGCGGCGCCAGATCAGGCGTCAGTGCCCTCTGATTCAGCACCTAGGACATCCGCAGCGTTCTCGCCTGCGTCCGCGTCCATATCCACGTCTTCGGCGTCAGCGGAGCAAGCGCCAACCCTAGCATCCAGTTCGACGCCAGCGCCGCCCATGATCCGCGAGCCGAGTCCCAGCCCAGCCTTGGAGGCATTGCGCGAGTTAGATCCGGATGACCTCAGTCCGCGCAAGGCACTTGAGACGCTCTATCGGTTACAGGCGTTGGATCGTGGTTTGGATTAGTTGTAGGTCCATGAAGTCCGGTCTGGGCCGTTTCCGGACCTTCCGACAGACGCTACGAAACTGCAGCGATTGCCGCCTGCCCGAGCGCCAGACCGCCATCATTGGCCGGAACGCGCGTGTGCGTCAGCACCTTTAGGCCGCGCTCGCTCAGGGCTTTGAGTGTCGCCTCGAACAGCGTGCGATTCTGGAACACCCCGCCCGAGAGCGCGACCGTCTCCAGCCCATGTCGCCGCGCCGCGCGCGCCGCCAGCTCAGCGACGGTCTCGGCAAGGCCGGCATGAAAGCGCGCCGCGATCGCCGCCGCAGGCGCCCGCGCCGCCAGATCATCGAGCAGTGCCGACCACATCGGCGCCGGGTCCAGTTGCCAGGGCTCGGCGCTCGTGTCGATCGCGAACGCATAACCGCCCTCGCCCAACGCGCGCCGCGCCAGGGTCTCGAGTTCGATCGCGGCTTGCGCCTCATAGGCGATACCGTCCACGCAGATCCCGAGCGCGGCCGCGACCGCATCAAACAGCCGTCCAACCGAGGTGGTGCGCGGCGCATTCACGCCCTTCTGGATCATCTCCGCGAGCATGGCAATCGGTCGCTCCCGCAGCGCTCGCAGCGATGCCAAGTCGCTCCAACGCTCGACGCACCGCTGCCAGCCGAGGCTGCTCTCGAGCTGGGCATAGAAACAACGCCAGGGCTCGCGGATGGCACGCTCACCGCCGGGCAGGCTGAACGGGCGCAGATGGCCGATCCGCTGCCATTGGCGATAGTCGCCGAGCAGGCATTCACCACCCCAGATCGTCCGGTCAGCCCCATAGCCCAGGCCATCGAAGATCACCCCGATGACCGGGCCGGCGTCCAGTGGCCACTCGGCATCCGCCAGAACAGCCCCCAGATGCGCGGCATGATGCTGCACCTCGACCAATCGGGCGCCGGTCTCGGTGGCCAGTCGGCGCCCAAGTGTGGACGAGCGGTAGTCGGGATGACAGTCGACCGCGATGATCTCGGGCGCGTGTTCGAACAGCGCCTGATAGAGATCCACCGTGCGCTCGAACTCACGCGCGGTGCGCGCCTCCTCGAGATCACCGAGGTGTTGCGACAAGGTTGCCTGACCCTGGCTGAGCAGACAAAGACTATTCTTCAGCTCGCCACCGAGCGCCAGCACCCTGGACGCGGTCTCGAAACCGGCTGGCAGCGCGAGCGGCGTCGGCGCCGCGCCACGCGCTCGGCGCAGCCAGCGCGTGCGCCCCTGGATCACGCGCGCTACCGAATCGTCGACCCGATTGACGATCTCGCGATCATGGAGCAACCAGGCATCGGCGAGACCGGCCAGTCGCGTCAGTGCATCGGCATTGTCGATGCACTGCGGCTCGTCGCTCAGGTTGCCGCTGGTCATCACCAACGGCCGATCCCAATCCTGCAGCAGTAGCCGATGCAACGGGCTGTAGGGCAGCATGAAACCCAAGGCTGACTGGCCCGGCGCGACCTGAGCCGCAACCGGGGGCGCAGCGTGCAAGTCCGAGCCCCCTTCGGGACGCGGACCGGAGCGAGGCTTCGACTTGGGCTCGAAGCCCCGGGCCGCACCAGCACTAAGCGAGGCCTCCGCAGCGCTATCCACCCGTTGGTCCAACAGCACGATCGGCGCCACCATCGAACTCAGCAGCTCCGCCTCGGCCGGGCTCAGCTCGCAGACCGCGCGCACGACGTCCAGATCCCGAGCCATCAGCGCAAAGGGTTTGGCCGCGCGTCGCTTGCGCTCGCGCAGCGCGGCCACCGCCGCCGGATGGGTCGCATCGCAGGCCAGATGAAAGCCGCCGACGCCCTTGATCGCGACGATGGCGCCCCGCTCGAGCAACCGACTCGCGGCCCCGATCGCATCGCGCGGCTCACAATCAGCCGCAGTGGCCGCCGCAGCCGCTGCAAAGCCAGGCTCCTCGCCATCAGCCGCGACCACATCAGGCCTCAAGCCATCGGGCGCAAGCAGATCGCGGCCTTCGGCATCGGTCAGCCAGACCTTGGGTCCACAGACCGAACAGGCATTCGGCTGGGCATGGAAACGCCGATCGGCCGGATCGGCATACTCGGCCGCGCAGGCCGGGCACATCCTGAACGAGGCCATGCTGGTGTTGGCGCGATCGTAAGGGATCGCGTGGATGATGCTGAGCCGCGGACCGCAGTGCGTGCAGTTGGTGAAGGGATAGCGATAACGGCGATCACTGGGGTCGGCGATCTCGGCCGCGCAGCGTTCACAGGTCGCGGCATCGGCGACGACTCCGGTACGCACCAGACCGGTCCCGCTCTCGACGATGCTGAAATTGTCCGGCGCCGGCGCGTCGCAGGGCCGTCGCTCGATGCCATCGATGCGCCCGAGCGGCGGGCACTCGATCATCAGCGCGTGGCAAAAGGCATCGATCTCGGCACTGGTGCCCCAGAGCCGGATCAGCACGCCCTCGCCGTCGTTGCAGACATCGCCGGCGAGTCCAGCAGCGCGCGCCAGGCGCCAAACCGTAGGCCGGAAGCCGACCCCTTGCACCAGACCGCGCACCCGGATCGACTCGCCTTCGGTCTCGGTGTGCAGACGCAGCCGCTGATTGGATGAGTGGTGATTCGACATAGCCTCGCGCTCGTTGCGGGCGAGCATAAAAAAACGCGGTAACAGCGCTGAGCCATTACCGCGTTCTTGCAAGATGGTCCGGGCGGCAGGATTCGAACCTGCGACCCCCACAACCCCATTGTGGTGCGCTACCAGACTGCGCTACGCCCGGAAAGCTGGCCAGCATACCCCCAGAGACGATCGGGGTCAATGCGGCCGACGGCGAAGATCATGCAACACCTCTTCCAGTTCGATCCGCACCTGCTTGATGATCTGATGCGCCTGGGTGCTGTCCTTCTTCGCCGATTCGCCACTCAACTGTTGGCGAGCGCCGCCGATGGTGAATCCTTGTTCATAGAGCAACCCGCGAATACGGCGCACCATCAGCACATCATGATGTTGATAGTAACGACGGTTACCGCGCCGTTTCACCGGCTTGAGCTGGGGGAATTCCTGCTCCCAGTAGCGCAGCACATGGGGCTTGACATCGCAGAGTTCGCTGACCTCACCAATGGTGAAGTAACGCTTGGACGGGATCGGTGGCAGCTCTTTGAGGCTAGCGCTCGGTTCCGACATAGGCTTCGACCCGCGATTTCAATTTTTGTCCGGGCCTGAAGGTGACGACGCGACGCGCGGTAATCGGAATCTCCTCTCCGGTCTTCGGATTCCTGCCCGGGCGCTGCTTCTTTTCGCGCAGATCGAAATTGCCGAACCCGGAGAGCTTGACCTGCTCACCCTGCTCCAGGGCGACGCGGATCTCCTCGAAGAACATCTCGACCACATCCTTGGCCTCGCGTTTGTTGAGCCCAAGCACCTCGAACAGATGCTCCGCCATGTCCGCCTTGGTGAGTGCCATAACCCTACTCTGCTCCTCTAAACCAATCAGGTGACTCGCGCGCGGGCTTCGACCCGAGACAGAGCCGAGTCGCGGCGTCGACACCAGCATCCGGCGCGTCGCGCCGACCCAAACTCAGGTGCGCAGCCGGGCGCCCAGCGATTGCTCCAGCCGCTCGATCACGCGCTGCACCACAGCGTCGACCTCGGCATCAACCAGTGTCTGAGAAGATGCCTGTAAAATCAATCCGAAAGCCAGGCTTTTTCGACCTGACTCGATGTGTTCGCCCTGGTATTGGTCGAACAGGATCAGCTGCTTGAGCAAGTCGCCGGCGGCCTCGGTCACGGTTTGACGGACCTGCTCGAACGTCAGCTCGGCGGGCACCAGGATGGCCAGATCGCGGCGAATCGACGGGTACCGCGACAGCGGCTCGAACGCGGGTCGCTCGCCAAGGCCGAGGGCGTCGAGAGCGATCTCGAACAACTGCACCGCAGTGGGCAGTTCGAGCCGCTGTGCCAGCAGCGGGTGCAGGGTACCGATCCAGCCAATTGGCTGCTCGCCGAGCAGCAGCGCCGCGCTCTGGCCCGGATGCAGTGCCGGATGCGCCTCCGCGTCGCAGGCTGGCGCCTGTAGGCACAGCGCCTCGAGCCGTCCGGTTTGCATCAGCGTCGCCTCGAGGTCGGCCTTGAGATCGTAAAAATCCGTCAGCCGGCGTTCCTGACCCCATTGCTCGGACACCACCGGGCCAACCGCCACGGCCGCCAGACTCGGTGTCTGGCGCAAATCCTTGCCGCTACCGAGAAAGCGTAACCCGGTCTCGAACAGACGCACTCGCGGCTGCTGGCGTGCCAGATTCTGCCGCACCACCTGAATCAATCCTGGCCAGAGACTGCCGCGCATCACCGACAACTCGGCCGACAGCGGGTTGGCCAGGGTCAGCGGTGCCGATGAGGCCGGGCTTGGATCGACCCAGGCATTCTGCTCCGGGCTGATGAAGCTATAGGTGATGGCCTCGGAGTAACCGCGTGCGACCAAGGTCTGGCGCGCGCGATCGAGATCGAAGGTCATCTCCCGAGGCGCCCGGGTGAACGCCGCCGAGCGCGCATGGGTGACCGGGATCGCGTCATAGCCATGGATGCGGCCGATCTCGGCGATCAGGTCGACCTCGCGCTGGATATCGAAACGCTGCGAGGGTGCGCTCACCTGCCAGCCCTCGGCATGCGGCTCAAGCGTCATGCCGAGGCGGCCAAGGATGTCGGTCACCTCGGCGTCATCGGGTGCGATGCCGAGCACTTGCTGGATGCGCTGGCGGCGCAGCAGCAGGCAGACCAGCTGCGGCAGATCGGCCTCGGAGACGGCCTCGACCACCGGCCCCGGCTGACCGCCGGCGATCGCGCACAGCAGCGCCGTGGCGCGCTCGATGGCGCGCTGCTGCAGCATGGGATCGACGCCGCGCTCGAAGCGATGCGAGGAGTCGGTATGCAAGCCATAGCGCCGTGCCCGACCGGCGATCGCCTGTGGCGCGAAGAAGGCGCTCTCGAGCAGCACGTCCTGGGTCGTCTCCGAGACCGCGCTCGCGGTCCCGCCCATGATCCCGGCCATGGCCAGCGGGCCGTTGTCGTCGGCGATCACCAGCGTGTCGTCATCGAGTTCGACTTGCTCATCGTTGAGCAGCGCCAAGCGCTCACCTGAACGCGAGAGACGAACCTGAATCGCGCCCTCAAGGGTTGCGAGATCGAACCCATGCAAGGGCTGGCCGAGTTCGAGCAGCACATAGTTGGTGACATCGACCACCGGCGAGATCGGCCGCAGCCCGCTGCGGCGCAGCCGCTCGGTTATCCACAGTGGGGTCTCTGCGCTCGGGTCGAGCGCGCGCACGATGCGGCAGAGGTAACGCGGACAGGCCGACGGAGCCTCCAGTTGCACGCCATGGCGATCATCGTGCACCGGCGGCACGGGCTTCGCCGCCAGCTCGGTCACGGACAGACGGTTGAGCACCCCGACCTCGCGCGCGACCCCGGCCAGGCTGAGGCAATCACTGCGATCCGGCGTCAGATCGAGTTCGATGGCATGGTCATCAAGCGCCAGCCACTCGCGCACATCCTGTCCAACCGGGGCATCGCCCGGCAAGGTCATAATTCCATCCGAGGTCTCGGCCAAGCCCAACTCGGAAGCCGAGCAGATCATGCCTTGCGAGGCGACGCCGCGCAGCTTGGCCTTCTTGATCTTGAAGTTGTCCGGAAGCACGGCGCCGACACGCGCCACCGCCACCCGCTGCCCGGCCGCGACATTGGCGGCGCCACAGACGATCTGCAATGGCTCATCATCACCGGCATCGACGCGGCAAACGCGCAGCTTGGTCGCGTCCGGGTGTGGTTCGACAGCCTCGACCGCGCCGATGACCACACCGGAAAAGGCTGGCGCCACCGGCTCAAGCGCGTCGACCTCGAGCCCCGCCATGCTGAGCTGATCGCAAAGCGCCTGCGCGGCCAGCGGGGGATTCACCCATTCGCGCAGCCAGGATTCACTAAAACGCATCGGTCACTCCAGCGGAAACAGACAGCTAAGCGAACTGCGCCAGAAAGCGCAGATCGTTTTCAAAATAGAGGCGCAGATCATCGACGCCATAGCGCAGCATGGCGAGCCGTTCCACGCCCATGCCGAAGGCATAACCGAGCCACTGCTCGTCATCGATGCCGACCTGGCGGAACACCTCCGGATGGATCATGCCGCAGCCCAACACCTCCAGCCAGCCGCTCTGCTTGCAGACGCGACAGCCCCGACCACCACACTTCACGCATTGCACATCGACCTCGGCGGAGGGCTCGGTGAACGGGAAGTACGAGGGCCGAAAACGCAGCTTGAGATTCTCCTGCTCGAAGAAGTTGCGCAGGAAATCGTAGAGCACCCCCTTGAGATCGGCGAAGGTCGCCTCGCGATCGACCAGGAAGCCCTCGACCTGGTGGAACATCGGCGTGTGCGTCAGATCGGAATCGCAGCGATAGACGCGCCCGGGCGCGATGATGCGCAGCGGCGGCGGCTGAGTCTCCATGACCCGAATCTGCACCGGCGAGGTGTGGGTGCGCAGCAGCCGACCATCCGGGAAGTAGAAGGTGTCGTGCATCGCGCGCGCCGGATGATGCGCCGGGATGTTGAGCGCCTCGAAGTTGTGATAGTCGTCCTCGACCTCGGGCCCTTCGGCGATGCTGAAGCCGGCGTTGGCAAACAACCGCTCGATGCGCCGCATCGCGCGCGTGACCGGATGCAGGGCGCCGGGCGTTTGACCACGCCCCGGCAGGGTCACATCAATGCACTCATCGCGCAGGTGCGCCGCGAGCCGTTGCTCCTCGAGCGTGGCGCGGCGCGCCTCAAGCGCCTCCTGCACCACCCGCTTGGCCTCATTGATGCGCTGACCGGCCGCCGGCCGCTCGTCCTTCGGCAAGGCGCCGAGCGCCTTGAGCTGGGCGGTGAGCCGTCCGCTCTTACCCAGATAGCGCACCCGCACTTCATCGAGCGCGGTCAAATCTGCAGCCGTGGTCACGGCCGCGAGCGCGGCGGACTGAAGCTCGGCCAGCGCGGCTGAGGAATCAGCCGCCGTCGTCGCATCGGCATCGGGGCGTTGCGTCATCAGTTCCTCCGCGAGAAACCCCGTCCTTCAAGGCGGGAAAGCATAGCGGCTACGGCAGTGCAGCCAACAACAATCGGTGCAGGCTTTCCACCTGCCGGGCCATGAGGTTCTGCCCATCAGAGCCGAGTGACGGATGATGTCTCTCGATTCGCAACAGGCAGCGCGCCAAATGGTCGCCGCGAATTAGGAAGCCTCGGCCAGGGCGGCCTTGGCCTGCTCCGCGAGCGCGCCGAAGGCCGGCTCGTTCTCGAACGCCAGCTCGGCGAGCATCTTGCGATCGACCTCGATGCCCGCCTTGTTCAGGCCGGCGATCAGACGACTGTAGGACATCCCGTGCAGGCGGGCGGCCGCATTGATGCGGGTGATCCACAGCGCGCGGAACTGGCGCTTACGTTGACGGCGGTCGCGATAGGCGTACTGACCGGCCTTGATGACGGCCTGTTTGGCCACCCGATAGACCTTGCTGCGGGCACCGTAATAGCCCTTGGCTTGGTCGAGGACCTTCTTGTGACGAGCGTGCGCGGTGACGCCGCGTTTTACGCGTGGCATGGCTTCTTCTCCGAAGTGTTCAATGGCTCAATGAGGTCAGGGGCGTCTTCAGCAATAAGGCATCATGCGCCGCGCGGCACGATTGTCGGACTTGTGCAGCAGATGATTCTTGCGAAGCTGACGCTTACGCTTGGTTGCCTTCTTGGTCAGAATATGCCGCCGATGTGAGGCATTGCGCTTGAACAGTCCAGATGCCGTGCGCGCAAAGCGCTTCGCGGCACCGCGATTGGTCTTAATCTTGGGCATTTTTCACTCCGTCGTGTGCGTGCCGCCGATCGGCTCGGCAGCGTATTAGAGACGGCGCATCGGAAGCCCGGCCCGAGCGCCGCGTATCGGGACTGGTGTTTAATGCTTTTTCGGCCCCAGCACCATGATCATCTGCCGCCCTTCCATTTGCGGCTGCTGCTCGACGATGCTGATATCGGCCAAATCGTTTTCGACCCGCCGCAGCAGCTCGAGACCAAGCTCGCGGTGGGCATGCTCGCGGCCACGAAAACGCATCGTGACCTTGGCCTTATCGCCCTCGTGCAGGAAGCGGGTCAGGTTCTTCAGCTTGACCTGGTAATCGCCGATATCGGTGCCAGGCCGGAACTTGACCTCCTTGACCTGAACCTGCTTTTGCTTCTTGCGCGCCTCGTTCTGTTTCTTTTTCTGATCGAACCGAAAGCGTCCGTAATCCATCAGCCGACAGACGGGTGGATCGGCGTTGGGAACGATCTCGACAAGATCGAGACTCACTTCGGTCGCCCTCCGAATGGCATCAGCCAGGTCGAGAATGCCGACCTGCTCGCCGTCCTCGGCGATCAAGCGAACCTGGGGAACCGAGATCTCCTCATTGACGCGGTTGCGTTTTGGTGCAGCGATAGCAGACTTCCTCCGAACTACGAAAAGATCGACAGCGTCGCACTGCCCCGCAAACCCCAGCTCCGGGTGCGGCTCGGCACGACACTTGATGACAGGCCCATCGAGCCAAGCGCTCGTCTGAGGATTCAGACGAGCGCTTAAGGCCGGCGAGCACACCGAATACACAGGCCGCAGCAATCACAAGCGGGTCACAACCTGTGGCTCACACCGTCAAGCGCCACTGAGGCAGCGGGACGGTTGCTCAGTGTGTGCGCTGGGCAATCTCGTCACCGAGTGTTTGCACCAGCGCATCAATGGCAACCACGCCCAGGTCCGTCCCTTGGCGATCGCGGAGCGCCAGGGTCTGGTCCTCCATCTCACGATCGCCCACCACTAACAGGTACGGCACCTTCTGCAGCGTGTGCTCGCGAATCTTAAAGCCGATCTTCTCGTTCCTCAAGTCTGCATCGACACGGAAGCCCTTGTCTCGCAAGACCTTAGCCACCTTCTCGGCATAGTCGCGCTGGTGGTCGGTAATGGTCAGCACCACCGCCTGCACCGGCGCTAGCCAGAGCGGCAGCGCGCCCGCGTAATGTTCGATGAGGATGCCGATGAACCGCTCCATCGAGCCGAGGATGGCACGGTGGATCATCACCGGCACCTGCTTGGCATTGTCCTCGCCGATGTAATAGGCGCCGAGCCGACCCGGCATCGAGAAATCGACCTGAATGGTGCCGCACTGCCAAGTGCGGCCAATGCTGTCGCGCAGCGTGAACTCGATCTTTGGACCGTAGAAGGCGCCCTCCCCGGGCTGCACGCGAAAATCCAACCCCTTGTCGCGCAGCGCCTGATCCAGTGCCGCCTCGCCTTTGTCCCAGAGCGCATCGTCGCCGACGCGTTTTGCCGGCCGCAGCGAGAGCGCAAGATCGATCTGGTCGAAACCGAAATCGCGGTAGGTCTCGAACACCATCTCGATCAGGGTCGCGACCTCTTGCTGCAACTGATCCTCGGTGCAGAACACATGCGCATCATCCTGCGTGAAGCGACGCGCACGCATCAGTCCGTGCAAGGTCCCGGACGGCTCGCTGCGATGCACCACACCGAACTCAGCGATCTTCAACGGCAGCTCGCGATAGCTTTTCAGCCCCTGATTAAAGATCTGGATATGCCCCGGGCAGTTCATCGGCTTGATCGCGTAATCGCGCTCATCGAGCTGCGTGGTAAACATATCGTCGGCGAACTTCTCCCAGTGCCCGGAGCGCTCCCAGAGCGAGCGATCCAGCACCTGCGGGGTCTCGACCTCCTGGTAACCATACTCACCGAGCTTGGCGCGCATGTAGTCTTCGACTTGGCGATAGATGATCCGGCCCTTTTGATGCCAGAACGCCATGCCAGGTGCCTCGTCCTGAAAGTGAAACAGGTCGAGCTGCTTGCCGAGCTTGCGGTGATCGCGCTTTTCGGCCTCTTCCAGCCGTTTCAGATAGGCCTTGAGTTCCTTCTTGTCGCGCCAGACGGTGCCGTAGATGCGCTGAAGCATGGCGTTGCTGGAATCGCCGCGCCAGTAAGCGCCGGCCAGCTTGGTCAGTTTGAAGCCATTGCCGAGCTTACCGGTGCTCGGCAGATGCGGACCACGGCAGACGTCGAACCAATCCCCCTGGCGATAGACCGAGACCTCCTCGCCCTCCGGGATGAGGTCGTCGATAATCTCGACCTTGTACTGCTCGCCGAGGTCGCGAAACACGGCCTTGGCCTGCTCGCGCTCCCAGACCTCGCGCTCGATCGGCAGATCGCGCTTGACGATCTCCTGCATGCGCTGCTCGATCGCGCTCAGGTCATCCGGCGTGAAGGGCTCATCGCGCGCAAAGTCGTAGTAGAAGCCATTCTCGATCGCCGGCCCGATGGTCACCTGGGTGCCCGGATACAACTCCTGCACGGCTTGCGCCATCACATGCGCGGCATCGTGGCGCAGCAGCTCCAGTGCCTCCTCATCACGACGGGTCAGGATCGCGAGTTCGGCATCCTCGGCAATGCGGTATGACGCATCGACCAGTTGGCCATTGACGCGAGCCGCTAAGGCCGCCTTCGCCAAGCCGGTGCCGATATCGGCCGCGACCGATTGTACCGTGACGGCCTGCTCGTACTGGCGTTGGGTCCCATCGGGGAGCGTAATGATTGGCATCTCGAAACCTCTCGGTGTCAGTGGTGGCCGATACGAGGGACCACATGAAAAGGGAAGACAACCACAACGCGCCCGCCCGAAACCAAAAACCGCCAGCCTCGGAGCCGATGCGCATTGCGCCCCGGCCAAGACTGACGGCTCGGAAGGCCCGGCACCTCCGTGCTGCCGATGACCGACTGTTTGGTAGGCGCGATTGGACTCGAACCAACGACCCCCACCATGTCAAGGTGGTGCTCTAACCAGCTGAGCTACGCGCCTGTCGAAGCCCTGCAGAATATAGCTTTAGCGCGTGGTTGGCAAGCGCTGATTGCAAGAAAAATCGACCGCGCTGAACAAACCCCTTGTTGCCGCCACCCCGATCCCCTAACATATTCGGCTCGGTTTAGCGTCCAGCTAGCCATCCCTCCTTGCCGATGTAGCTCAGGTGGTAGAGCAACTGATTCGTAATCAGTAGGTCAGCGGTTCGAATCCGCTCATCGGCTCCATTTTTCAAGCACTTACGGCGATTCCGAGGGGTTCTCAGAATCGACCGTGACCAAAACGTGACGTTAGCGGTCGAGGATATCCACCGCCCGCCTCACGTTATCCGGGGCAAGGTGAGCATACTTCTCGGTCATCGTGATCGAGGTATGCCCCAGCAAGTCCCGGATTTCCTCTAGCGGTCTGCCTGCTGAGGTCAACCAAGCGGCGCAAGTGTGACGTAGATCATGAATCCGGAAATTCGTGATCTTGGCTGCACGATGAGCCGTTGCAAAGCTCTTCTTCACGCTGGCAATCCGTTCTCCAGCCTCGTTACAGAACACCCAAGGGCTGTTTGGACAGTGTTCGTCCCGGAATGCCTGACGCGCAACCAACGCCTGATAAGCGGCCTTGTTCAACGGCACAGAACGTCGTTTCGCGGTTTTCGTATGCTGGCCTTCAAGAAAGATCAGCCGACCCTTCAGGTCACCTGATTATTAACTAGGCTCAGCCAATACGAGGAGCCGATGCGGCATCGGTGGC